>JAIXUZ010000237.1 GCA_027483285.1 Bacteroidota bacterium | reverse complement strand
GGCATATTCAGCGGCACACTTAATGGCGATACGCTTGTTGTTAAGCTTGATGTGGCTAATAAAATAGTATCGGGCAGCTACTTTAAAAAAGGGAGCGAAGATTTAGTTAGCCTTAGCGGATCTATGCTGCAAGGCGACTCTGCTGAGGTGTATGAGTTTTCTAAAAACGGCGATAAAGGCGGAGTATTTAAAGGCTTGTTTGCAGGTAACGAATCGTTTACCGGAATATGGAAAACCCTTCCCGATGGCAAGCCCGCACCGTTTGCTTTTGCAAAAACAGCGTTGGTATTTGATGCTGTTAAATATGCAGGGGCAGATACCCTTGCCTACGAAATAGTAAAGAAGAACAAAAAGAATAAGGCAGCCCGCTGCAATGCAAAAATTGAATACCCGCAGCTTATAAACCCCGATAAAAAAACAGAGTGGGTAAGCATTAACGATGCCATAAAAAAATACGCTGAGGCTACGTTAAAAGATTGTGACGGCCTTGAACGCGATGAGTTTAGCAAAGACCTGCCCGACTTTGAAAGCGAAGGTAATTCGGGAGTCATCTACAACCATAAAAAAGTATTTGGGGTTGATTTAAACTACTATAGCTACACCGGTGGCGCGCACCCAAACCACGGTACCAATACCTACTATTTTGATATTACTTCGGGCCGCGAGCTTAAGTTGATAGATATGGTACAAGGCCCTTCGTTGGTTAAACTATCAGCCTTGGCAACCGCAAGCTTTAACAAAGCACACAAAGTAAAACGCGCCAGCGATGGTGGCTTGTTTGAAGATAAAATCAAACTAAAAGGCACCGAAGCTTTTTATATTGGTGAAAAGGGAATAACCCTTTGGTTTTCTCCTTACGAAATAGCCCCTTATGTAGTGGGCGATATTGAGGTAGATATTAGCATTGACGATTTAAAGCCCCTTATTGCCGAGCGAAGCCCATTCTTTAAGGTATTTAATTAGAGGAGAGAGGAGTGGTGAGCGAGAAGAGACATTTCTTTGCGCTCTTTGTGTAATACTTTGTGCCCTTTGTGGTTAAGTATATTCAAAAAAAATCCCCGCCATTTGGCAGGGATTTTTATATAACTGAATTGACTAACCTTTATTAGTTATTTAGTTACGGCAATACGTACGGTTTGGTTTATGTTGCCTGCGGCAATACGTACAAAGTAAATACCAGCTTCAAGAGTTGAAGTATTTACCTCAATATTTTGCTTACCGGCTACCAGTTTGCCAACCATTTGGTTGCTTACCATTTTACCGGCAAGGTCGTAAACGCTAATTGCTACATTTTCAGTTGTAGGCATTGTAAAGTTAACGTTGGCAAGCTCTTGAGCTGGGTTAGGGTAAACTGTAACACCTAGAACGTTTGCATACTCACTAACACCTTGAATTATTATTTGAACTTGTTGAGTAATGGTATCATTACCACAAGGCTGAATAGCAACAAGTGTTACGTTGTAGTTAGCTGTTTGGTTAGGGTAAGTATGGCTTGGGCTTGTACCTGTTTCAGTTGGGCTGCCATCACCAAAATTCCAAACATACGAAGTAGCGTTTAATGAAGTATTGGTAAAGTTAGCTACGTTTTGAACAGAAGATGATGTGTAGCTGGCTACAACGTCAAGGTAGTTGATACCCGGAGTTGTGTAGTTTTGTGTTTGTGGGTTGTATTTAGCCCAGCACTCATCCCACTGGAAAACAACACCGTTAATAGTACCAAAAGCACCGCGGAAAGTAGTAGGGGTAAAGAAGTTTCCGCTAACATAGCTATCAGTAAAAGAACCACCTGTTAAAGCAGGGCTATTAGCTGCAGGTAAAAAGTTAGGGTTACCGTAGTTAAATGGGTCGGTTAAAATACCAGCCATAGCATCTAATGTATCGCAAGCATCTGGTCCTTCAAACTTAGTTTTAACCAACGCATCGCTGGCAGTTACGGTAGAGCGAATATCAGATACTGTTGCACCTGCAGAGATGTTGTTTTTTAACCTTAAGGTATCACCTAAATAAGCTGCGGTAGAACCTGCACCATCAACTAATATACCTGTAGGGAAACCCATAAATACTGAGTTGAATACAGAGGTTAATGTGTTACGGCGAAGACGGGCCGCATTTTGGAATGAGTTTGCTTGTGCTAAAGCAACACCGTTAGCCAATGGGCCTACAACGGTAAAGTTAGAAAATACAGGCGCAGTACGTGGGTTGTTATACGTTGGGCCACCATCGTTATCGCTTTCAAAGCTGTTGGTAGTTGGGCCAGAGCCGGTGTCGTAGTTGTTAGAGTCGCGTTGTGCAACACCAAATTGTAGTTTACCTGTAAAACCAAAGTCAGTATCAAAGTCATCATCAATAGCGCCTAAAGATATAAGGTTTTTAGCGCTAACAGTACCACCAAACCACTCAAAAGAGTCATCGTTAGCGTAGCTAACCTGTATGTTGTTAATAGTAGTACCGCTACCAACGGCGCCTAATGTAAAGCCGTTAATCTCGTTACCTGATGTAATAATAACACCTGCATATTCTATACGTACATAAGTCATAGTACCTGAGTTGTCAGTATCATCAGTACCACCATAAAGGCCGTCGCCACTTGCATTGTCAAGGTCACCTTCAATGTTGGTTTGTACACCGGCTTCACCAGATGCTATTGCAGCTCCCGGGCAGGTAGTACAGTCGGCTGCGCGGTTAATTTTAGCTTTACCTAAAATAACAATACCACCCCAATCGCCTGGGTTACGGTTACCTGCATCTTGGTCTGATGTAAATACAATAGGTTGGTTTTTAGTACCGTTGGCGTTAATTTTAGCGCCGCGGGTAATAATAAGTGTAGAACGGTTGCCCGAAACACCTTTAATAATAGTGCCTGGCTCAATAGTCAGTGTAGCACCGTTTTTAACATAAACAAAACCATCAAGAAAGTAGATAGTATCGTTGCTAAGGGTACGGTTAGCAGTAATGTTGCCGCTAAGGGTTTCTTCGGCTTGGCCAAAAGCTACATTGGCTGTAATTACTGCCGCAATAAGGGTAAAAATTTTTTTCATGGGTTTATTGTCAGATGTTTGTTGCTGCAAAAGTCCAACTACTGTGTGTAGTTCAGGTTAAGCCTTTTTTAACAAAAAGTCATAAGAATGTGTATTTTAAGTTAAGAAGTTTTTTTTATTGTTAAGCGTATGAACTAAATATAAAAGCCCTGCCTTTTTAGGCAGGGCTTTTATATGGGTTGTGTGTTATTATTTTAAAACTTCAGGCTTAAACCAAATGATGCATTTAAGCCGTATGAGTAATCAAATATTACATTATCGCCTTTTTTGTCAAACTTCTTGTTATTATCCATGTCTTGGAAAAAGATTAGGTTTTGTGCCAAAACATCGCCTAAAGTAAATTTAACATCCAGCATTTTATAAAACTTCTTGCTAATTTGAAAGTCTAGTATTGTTCGTGGGTTTTCGTAAATATTAGGTATTTGTACGTTGCCTACATAAGCAATACGGCGGCCAACCCGGTTTAATAAAACGCTAAAGCCAATATTGGTTTTGGGTTCATTAATTTGTAAGCCTGTATTAATAATATAAGGCGACTGGCCTTGTAGCGGACGGGTACCTGTTCCTGCTTCGCCAAAATTTGATAAATCTACTTGTGATACTATATAGGAGAAGTTACCAAAGAACAAAACATTGCCCCAGAAAGATGTATTGGCAACACTGTCTATAAAAGCAAAGTTTTTACGTATCTCAAATTCAAAACCATAGTTTTGAGCTGATGGTGCGTTTGAGTAGCCAAAACGACGGCTACCTGCACCTACGTTTGGCTCGTTAATTAATTCTATTGGGTTTTTAAATGTTTTATAGAATACCGATGCTGATATCAATTCGCCACCGGTTGGGTAATATTCGTAACGTACATCAAAATTGCCAATAGACGCGCGTTGCAAGTCGGGGTTACCTGCTACGACAGCATCAAGGTTAAAGTCGTAAAATGCAAATGGAGCAATCTCTCTAAACTCAGGACGAGAGATTGTTTTTGAAGCTGAAAAGCGTAGGTTAGTCTTAGCATTAAGCTCATATGTAAAGTTTAATGATGGTAACCAGTCGTTTTTAGTAGTATTAACTTCTAATGGGTCGCCATTAGAGTTTTTAGAGAAAAGGCGTTGGGTAAAGTTTTCAAAACGAACACCATATACAATTCGCACTTTTTCAATAATGCGTTGGTCAAACATTAAAAAGCCAGCATGCAGGGTAGAGTTTGCATCATAGGCATCGGTAGGGTTTGTAGCATCGTCTATATAAAAGCGGTTATATACAAAGTTGCTTGGATCAAAAATTGTATCTAATGAGGCTTGTTTGTATGAATTATTTAGGCCACTGCCGGGTTTAAAAACATAACCAAAAGAGCGTGCAGAGAATGACCTGGTACGATATTGGTTAAAACCACCGGCTTTAAAGTTTGTCTCCAGTTTTTTACCACTCATAAATTTAAACGGAAGGCTAAATTCATAAGTTCCGCTAAATTGATCTTCTGATAAAGTAGAGAAAAAACGTCCCGCCTGCTCTAGCTGTACCTGGTTACCTATTTGAGCGGTGTAAGCGCCGGTTGTGTTTTCAGGGTTTAACAAATCATATGCACGTGCATACGATACACGTCTGAAGTCGGGCATAATACGGCCTGCATGGCTGTAGCCACCTGTCCATTTTACACGTAGGCCAATCTTAGATGCGTAATGCTCGCCAACTAATTGATTAGCCACTAATTGGTTTTGTTGGTACCAATATGCAGTATTGCGCACCTGTTGTACAGCAAATGTGTCGTTTACGTTTGTTAAGCCTGAACGTAGAACAGCTTGGTCTTCACTATTTATTGAGTAAATATTTTTTATGGCTATTTTATTATTGTCGCCAATTTTGTAGCCAATGTTTAATAACACACCGCCCAGTATTTCGTGCTTGTGTAAGCTATCGTTGTAAGTACGTAACAGGGTGTTATTGTCTAAAACATCATACTGATTGCGCACCGCATTGCTAAAGCGGAAACTGTTATTATATGAGGCAGCAAACACAATGCCCAATTGGTTGTTTTCTCCTGCAATTTTTTGGCCTATAGAAAATTGGAAAGAGCCATTGGGCGATGCTGATTTTTGGCGCTTGGTAGCCCAGTTATTGGTAAAATCTTTACTCCAGAATAGTTTTGATGAATCGCCGGACGAGGTTGCAGTTTTATAAGTTTGCGCATCAGGAATGCTGCCTGGCAATGCACGTATACCATCATCAAAGCCTAACCAATCGGTTTTGCCCCCCTGGTAGTAAGCGCGGTCTTTAAAAGTAGTTATTGCATTGTAGCTAACACCACCGCCTATGGTATAAAAATTTTCTTCAGGTATATCGCGGGTTATTACGTTGATTACACCACCTGCAAAATCGGCAGGCAAGTCTGGGGTGGCCGTTTTAGTAATTACCAGTTTATCTACCATGTTTGATGGGAAGATATCAAAAGCAAATGCCCTACGGTCGCTCTCAGTGCTGGGTAGCGGGGCTCCATTCAAAAAGGCTATATTGTAGCGGTCGTTAAGTCCGCGGATAATGGCAAAACGGTTATCTTGAATAGATGCTCCGCTTACGCGTTTCATCACCTCGCTGGTGTTATTATCCGGTGTTCTTTTTATAGCGTCGGCCGATATACCGTCTGATATGGCTACGGCTTTCTTTTGGTCAACCAGTAGTGATGTTACACTTTCTTGTTTATAGTTGGCTACTACTTCAACAGGGCCAAGGTCGGTAGATACATCTTCTAAAGATACGTTAAGCACTATAGGCTCGCTGCTGTTCATGGCAACTTCTACCACCTTCTCTTTATATGATAGTAGCTTAAATTTAATTTTGTAGGTTCCGTTGCCAAGGCCAACGAGGCTGTAAGCACCTTCAAAGTCTGTAGTAACACCCGTACCCGACCCTTCAACCATAACAACAACGCCAAACAAGGGTTCGCCTGTTTTAGCGTCGGTTATTTTGCCATAAACTTTGCCTTTGGGCGCAGCCTGAAATGGGGTAGCATTAAGGTTTAATAAGGTGAACAGAAGTGCTATTGCAATTGTTAGCGTATACTTTTGCATATTTTGGGTTTTATTTCTGCAAAGGTACCCTGCTGTTATTGCGTCTTATTTATCTCTGTGTTACAGCAATGTTAACAAGTTTAATTTTATGTTGATTTTATGTTAAATTAAGCTTGTGTTATTTGTTATAAATGTTGCTTAAGCAGATAGAACTCTTACCATCTCTAATAGTTCGATATCAATCTCTGGTTGCAGTTTTACTGCATTTTCTAATGGGGTAAAAAACATTTGGTTATTTACTATGCCTACCATAACATTATGCTTGCCGGCAAGTAGTGCGTTTACTGCACTATAGCCCATGCGTGTGGCATTTAACCTATCTATAGTAGTGGGTTTGCCGCCACGTTGAATATGGCCCAAAATACTTACGCGGGTTTCAATCTCACTAAACTGCTCTTTTACTTTTAATGCTATGTCGTTTGCTCCTCCGGCATCATCCCCCTCGGCCACCACCACTATTTTGCTGCTTTTTTCGCGGGCCCAGCCGCAGCGCAGGGTTTCAATCAGATGGTTTATATCTGTCGGTGTTTCGGGTATTACCAAAGCTTCGGCACCGCCGGCAAGGCCGCTGTATAGTGCTATATAACCAGCATCACGGCCCATCACTTCAATAAAGAAAAGACGGTCGTGCGAGTCTGCCGTGTCCCTTATTTTATCAATAGCATCCAAGGCTGTGTTAACAGCCGTATCAAACCCAATGGTATAATCGGTACCTGCAAGGTCGTTATCAATAGTGCCGGGTATGCCTATAAAGGGTATGCCTGAAAAGGCCGAAAACTCATTAGCCCCGCGGAACGTACCATCGCCACCAATGGCAATAACAGCATCTATACTCGCCTGTTTTAAATTATCAAGGGCTTTTTGCATGCCCGCTTTGGTGGGAAATTCTTTACTGCGCGATGTTTTTAAAATGGTACCACCACGTTGTATAATATTGGAAACGTCTTTAGAACTTAAATCGGCAATGTTATTATCAATTAGGCCCTGGTAACCGTATTTAATTCCTTTTATGGCAATACTTTTAGATATGGCGGTGCGCACTACTGCCCTAATACAGGCATTCATACCGGGCGAGTCTCCGCCTGAAGTTAATAGTCCAATAGTTTTAATACTCATACTAAAGGGGAATAATATTATTCAGGCAGGGCCAAAAATGGTAAATCGCTATGCAGTGCCAAGCGGCGGGTTATACTGCGCCAG
>JAIXUZ010000291.1 GCA_027483285.1 Bacteroidota bacterium | reverse complement strand
CATAGAGCATATTACTAAAGAAATAAAAGGCGCCAACCTGGCATTGCTTACGTTGAACTTTGCAACAGCAGTAGATGCCGACCTTATTGTAATGATGACCGAACAAGAGCCCAATGTATCAGGCTTGTTTATGGGCCCGTTTGCACAGCAGGTGGTAAACCACAGCAACATACCAGTTATGAGCATACGCCCCGAAGAACACCCGGAGAACGTACACTTCTCGGGCAGCGGCGGGTATTAATCCTGCTAATGGACAATTGTTAAAATCTGACAGTTTGATGGGGTTTTTAATTCTTTCAGTTGTCAGATTTTAATTTTAAGCCAAATTGTATGCAAGCATACGTTTTTTAGTACGGTTTTTGCTGTAAGGTGTTTGTAAACCTTATCCTTACCATGACATTCAACTACATTGTTTTAGCAGTGCCTTTTTTTGTACTGCTCATACTACTTGAAATTTACGCGGCGTACAAACGCAATATGAAGGGCTATTACCGCCTGCAAGACTCGCTTACCAGCCTTAGTATTGGCATTGGCGAGCAGGTAATTTCTGTTTTTAGCAAAGTGGGTGTGCTGTTTTTATATACCTATATTTACGAGCATACGGCTATTTTCCATTTTGAGTTTAATGTTGTTAACGCCATTATTCTACTCTTTCTTTTCGACTTTATTTTTTACTGGGCGCACCGCTGGGGGCACGAGATTAACTTTATGTGGGCAGGCCACGTAGTACACCACAGTAGTGAGGATTATAACCTTACCACCGCCCTGCGCCAGCCATGGTTTTTCCAACTGGTTACGTTTAACCTGTTTTTGCCTTTGGCCGTTTTGGGTTTCGACCCTAAAATACTGGCTGCGGTGGCGGGTATAGATATTTTATACCAGTTTTGGATTCATACCCAGCTTATTGGCAAACTGGGCCCGTTGGAGTGGGTGTTGAATACCCCATCGCACCACCGTGTGCACCACGGCTCAAACCCACAGTATATTGATAAAAACTACGGTGGCGTTTTTATTATTTGGGATAGGCTTTTTGGTACGTTTGAAGAAGAAAATGAACCTGTTGTGTATGGCATTACCACCCCGCTAAAAAGCTGGAACCCGGCATGGGCTAATGTGCATTACATTGTCGATTTATCAAAGCAAGCCAGGCGTTGCAACACTTTTACCGATAAGTTAAAAGTGTGGGTATCGCCTCCGGGCTGGCAACCTGAATATTTAGGTGGCCGCCAATATCCTAAACCTGTTAGTGTCGCTACGTTTGAAAAATTTGACACACCAAAGTCGAAAGAGCTGAGTGTTTATACCGTTGTGCAGTTTGGTGTTTTAATGCTTCTGGCTACCGGCTACCTGGCTATTGCCGACAGCCTAAACCTTTGGATTAGCATAGTATATGCCGCAAATATTTTTATTACCCTGCTATCTATAGGTGCCTTGTTCGAAAAAAAGAAATGGGGCTATATTGCTGAATTTGTGCGCTTATTTTCGTTGCCCTGGCTGGCTTATTTATTGCCAATAAAAGACACCACATGGTTGGCTATAGCTGTTGGTGTGGGCGGTGTACTATCTGCTGTTGGCATTATATGGCTATTTAAAATCAATAAAAAAGAACAGGAAAAAACAGAGGAGATTGTAAAAAAAAGAGGGCTGGTTTCTGAAGCTGTGTAATTTACCTCCGGTATTTGTTTTTAAATCTATATTTACTGTCGTTGCCTCCTGGCAAAAGGTTATATACCGATGTTTTGCAAAGCTAAACGTTTGCTTTTCCTGTCGGCCCGTTTTTCTTTTACCGATTTTTTGTTTGATGCCATAGCCAGCGCTTTCATTTCTTTATCGTGTTTCTCGCGTATTTTTTTGTTAAAGTGCAGCAGATTAACGGTAAAAATGCCGCTGCGTATGCGGTTTGGCCTTTTGTTATTGCCTGGTTTACGGGGCCCATCGGTGTTTATGGTAGCTGTTTTATTATTTGCAAGGACCGTGTTGCCGCCCACTGCTTTTAAATTTGTTAAGCCGCCCGCAGCCACTAAAAGTATAAACAATGCTGTTTTCATGTCTTTTTTTGTTTGTTGCTATTAATTGCTGGTGCAAAGAACCGCACTAAACATAGGCTGCAGGCAATCTATTCGATACCTGGCAGCTTAATATCGTTGCTTGGCATAAACTGATTTTAATCATCATTTTTAACATTTATTTTAAATATTCTTGCTTTTTGGTTTGTAGGTCCTTATTTTTCAATAATATTGGTATGTAATGTATAAGCTAACTGAAACAGAACGTATTGCCCTGGTTGCCGAAAACACCGATAATTTGGTGGTTATAACCGACACCGAAAGGAGAATTGTTTGGGTAAACCAGGCCTATACTATAATGACGGGTTATTCTTTAGAAGATGTTGTGGGGAAGCAGGCCGGCTTTTTGCAGTTTGATAAAACAGACCAAAATACCGTAGATGAAATACGCGAAAGGCTGGACAAGCATTTACCTATAGAAAAAGACCTGCTGAACCGCGCCAAAGACGGCCGCGAATACTGGGTTAAGCTTAATATATCGCCCGTATACAAAGAAGGCCGCTTTGTTGGCTTTATATCAGTAGAAAGAGATATTACAGAGGAGAAAAACCTGGTAAGCAAGCTGGCACAATTAGAACTAAATTACAGGGCTTTTTTCAACAGTTCGCAAGACCGGCTGATTTTTATAGACTGTAACTTTATCATTAAGTCGTTTAACACTTCTGCGGCTAAAAATTTTAAAAAGAACTTTAATATAGAATTAAAAGAAGACACCGATTTCCGCGATTATATAGCTACACCCGAGCAATACTATCTATTGGATAAAGGTATTATACCCGCCATGGGGGGCAACAAGTTTGAGTTTGAAGCAGTTGCCAACATGCCCGATGGCAGGAGCCCGTGGTTTAAATTTAAGTGTGTACCGCTGTATAACGAAGAAGATAAGATTATTGGCGTAGGTGTTAGCTGGTCTGATATTTCTAAAGAAAAAGGACTGCTAAAGGAACTGGAAGACGCCGCTATAAAATACAAGGCAATAATTGACAGTACCGAAGACCGCCATGTGCTTATTGACAAGAACAGCAAGGTGTTAGCCTTTAATAAATCGGCCTTGAAAAACCTTGCGCTAACCTTTGGGTTTGAAATGAAGGAGGGCGACGATTTTGTAGAGTACTTTAAAACACACGACCACGTTTTTCAACTGAGCAAAGGCATAGAAAAGGCTATAGCAGGCGAAGTTTTTACCTACGAAAGCTGTGTGGAGGTGCCGGGCGAAAAAAGCCAGTGGCTACGCATAGTATACCTGCCCGTTAAAAACAACGAGGGTGAACTTATAGGGTCAACTATAAATTGGGTAGACATTTCGCCCCAAAAAGATGCCGAGGAGAAAGTTAAAGAGCACGTAAAGCAGCTGGAAGAATTCTCACATATAACATCGCATAAACTACGTCAGCCGCTGGCCAATATTATTGGGCTAACCAACCTTATATCAAACACCGAAACAACTTTAGAAGAGAAAGTGCAATTGGTTGATAAGCTTAAAACTGTTGCCGATGGGTTGGATAGTGTTATTAAGGAAATGTCAGAGGCTGTGTCTGTGATATCGCTGGGCAAAAAACAGGTCCCCGAACAGCAAAAGCCGGTATCGTCCAATTCTATTTATATAATTGATGATGACCCTGTAAACAACATTATCACTAAGCGAATGCTACAACGCAACCTTGGTAATATAAATGTGCAGGAGTTTTTAGACCCTGCCGAGGCACTTCATAATTTAGCTAAAGGTAATGTGCCCGATGTTATTTTGTTGGATATTAACATGTCGCCTATGGATGGATGGGGCTTTTTAAACGAGTTTGAAAAGTTAAATATGGGTGTAACTGTGGTTATGTGCTCATCATCTGTAGACCCGGCCGATTATACGCGGGCCAAAGAACACCCGCTTGTATCTGAGTTTTTATCAAAACCTCTTACAGCAGACCACATAAAAAACCTGCTTACGGTGTAGTTGTTTATTACCCTATTGGCTATTCTTTGTCACCAATACATTTAGTAAGAATAATTTAAATAGGGTGCTTTGATTTGATAACCCCCTACCCCAGCCTGATTTTTCCCTATTAACTCCATAAAGCGTTGGCTACTCCTCCCTTCGCGTTTCTTTTGGCTTTTTTGCGGCGGTGCTTTTACGCTGCTGGCGGGCATCTTTGCGGGCCATTTGTTTCTTTAGCCTAAGCTCATAACGCTCCAGAACTTTAACTTCCCTATCATGTTTAGTACGAATTTTCTTGTTAAAACGTAAAATATTTACGGTAAACACCTTGCTACGTAAGCGCAACAGCCTTTGGTTGGGCGCTTTTCTCCGCCTGGTTTCCATTTCAGGCAACTCGCGGTTATTATCAACCTGTGCAGGCAAAACCTGTATGTTTAAACAAAAAAACAACACCGATAGAACGGCTAAAAAAGCAGGTTTTTTCACACCTCCCGTGGGTTTAATCTTCACGTTATAAAGGTATTTATATTGCCCTACAATGGCAAACGCCGGTTAAATATTGCTATCTAACCGGCGTTTGTTCCTAACCAATCCTGAAACTAACTATAATAAAGCTCTTTTACTTGTTACAGCCCCTTGATGGTACTGGGGGTGTAGTATGCTTATACTCGCCCATGTGCTTACCGTTGTTGCGGTGTTGCTTATGGTGGCCATGCCTTTTGCCTCTGTCGTTAAAAGCTGT
>JAIXUZ010000240.1 GCA_027483285.1 Bacteroidota bacterium | reverse complement strand
GCAGGCGGACGGAGGAGGACAATTCTCTCCCCCCAACCACAAAGATACAACCCCGCCTACCCCTTTGTCAAGAAATAATATAACTCGTGACTAACAGGCTTGTAGCCATTTTTCTATATTTGGGTCTAAATCAAACGCAATGTCGGATATTGAAGAAATAATTGCTGAACTGAAAAAATTTAGAGATGAAAGAGATTGGGAGCAATTTCATAATCCTAAAGATTTAGCATTAGCTATAAATATAGAAGCGGGTGAATTACTCGAATTATTTCTTTGGAAAAATGCAGAAGATGCAAACAAAGAAAAAGTAAAACAAGAACTTGCCGATGTTCTTTCATTTGCATTACTGTTAGCAGACAAATATGGCCTAGATGTAAAACAGATTATACTTGATAAGCTTAAATTAAACGGAGAAAAATATCCGGTTGATAAGGCTAAGGGGACTGCTAAAAAGTATAACGAGCTATGAAATTGCCTTCGATTATAACCAAAGAACATCTATTAAAAGCAATTGAAAGAATTGTCAGAGAAGGCATCCCTGTAGATTCATCTTCACAATATTATGATATTATTTACAATAACAAATCCTACCCTCCTAAAGTTGTAGTCTCATATGCAAACCATTTTGCAAATGGCGAAGACTTAGACAGAAATTTATTCACTGGAGGTATTTGTAGCCTTACCTTTTTTAAGACAGTACTAAATTAAACTATTTTGTTAAATTCATAGTATTATCTATGGCGGGGTTAACCCCGCCATAGATTTTTGCAGCTGTTGCTGGGCTCATTCGGTTCAGTGATTTATGCGGGTGGAAGTAGTTGTAATTATACTGCCATTCATCGCATAATATTCTTAGTTGCTCTAGTGTTTCAAACTCATAGGCATCTAAAACATCCTCTCTGAAGGTCCTGTTTAGCCTTTCGATATATCCATTTTGCATTGGCCTGCCTGGTTGTATATAACGTACTTCTATCCCTTCCTTTTGGCACCAAACTGTAAACGATTTACTTGTAAATTCAGGGCCGTTATCTACTCTAATAAAGTTTGGTTTACCACGTTCAACAATAATCTCTTTTACTACATCAACCACTCTTTCTCCCGGTATGCTATAGTCAGCATAGGCAGATAATGACTCTCGGGTGCAATCATCCATGATATTCAATATCCTTACTTTCCTTCCAGTTGTTAATGCGTCACTCATAAAGTCCATACTGTAGCTGATATTGGGCTTAAGTTGTTGTTGTAATGGCTGTTTAATCCTTGCTGGTAGTCTTCTTTTACGCTTTCGCCGTAGCGTCATTTTAAGTGCCCTGTAAACGCGAAGTACTCGCTTACGATTCCAAGTCAGGTCTTCGTTGCGTATCTTCCCATAATAATCATCAAAGCCTCTAGTTGGGTATTGTTCAGCGTATTGCTGTAACTTTAGAATGACCTCGCTATCATCTTTATGTGTTTGGTAATACCATACACTTCGATGAAGCGATAAAACTCTACATGCCCTGCCAACACTTACAGACTCTTCGCTGATTAACTGGTCTGCCATACTCTTCTTTTGACAGGGCTTTACAACTTTTTTTCGATAATTGTTTTGGCAAGCTGATGATCGAGCATTAACTCGGCATACATCTGTTTTAGCCTACGGTTTTCATCTTGTAGCGCTTTTAGTTCCTTTAAGTGTGAGGCGTCCATCCCGTTATATTTTTTACGCCAGTTGTAAAGGGTGGCTTTACTAACCCCATACTCTCTGCAGATGTCTATAGGGTCTCGGCCACTATCATACTGCTTTAAAATAGAGACAATTTGTGTCTCGTTGAATCTTTGCTTTTTCATATTTAACTGTTTAAAATTAACTCTTTCGAGTCTAATTTAATACCGTCCTAAATATGGGGAAGCTTACATATTGATACTCCATCCTTTAAACTTCTTAGAAAAAGAAGGTTTTAAAATCAAACCAAAAGATAAAATGAAAAATATAAAATTATATGACATACATGGTAGTAGTACAATTGAAAACTATCGATCGCTAATAACCCCAGATGATAAATATTTTTATTGGGATTCAAAACGATTTAATAAAAACTCTATTGGAGATATAATATTTTGGGTAAATCGAACAGAAAGAGTTGTACTTTATACAGAGATTGATTCTAAAGATGTACAGCCATCATTTAGTAACGGTAGGAACTTAATTAACGATTTAGGTTATGATATTTCTGCTACAGCACAAGACGCAACTCAATTTGAGACATTTTTCCGTTTTAAAATAATTGAGAAAGTACAAATGCCTGAAGGTTGGAATTATTCAAACCTAGTTCCTTTTAATGGCCAAACAATGGCAATAATCCTTTACGAGCCAAATGTTAATGAACCTGAAAAGAAAATTGAGAAAATTGAAGATTTAAAATCAATATTTGTTACTAATAGCAGTGTAACTACATTATTAAATGAAGCTATAGTCTTATTAAATGGCAATCCTAAAGTACCTAAGAAAAGCATTATGGATAAGTTTAGAGATTACATGTACACAATACATAAAAACAAAACAACTTCTGATGATTACATGAAAATGATGCCAAAGATTGAAAAATGGCTAATAGACAATAGTGTTGTAAAAAACAACTACGACTTATGGTACAATGTTGACTTAATAGATGAAATCAACAAAAAATTAGAGACCAATTTTAAAGAAGACTGGAAAGAATTAAATAAAAAAGAAAGCAATTGGTATAGTAGCCCCTGGAATTTATGGTCTAAATTTAATCAGATGTCAAGAAAATCTAGTATTATTAGTAATTCATATAAAGAGATTACATTAGCTATCAAAACAAAACCTTTTATTCTTCTAGCAGGGATATCGGGAACTGGAAAATCAAGATTAGTAAGAACATTAGCCTATAAGACTTGTGACAAAGAAGAATTAAGAATAGATCTAAAAAAGCCTGGTAATTTTGAATTAATCCCGGTGCGCCCTAATTGGCATGATTCTTCAGAACTAATGGGCTATGTAAGTAGAATTAATGGTGAAAAATATATAACTACTTCTTTTTTACAGTTCATAGCAAAAGCATGGAAACACACAGATGTTCCATTTTTCCTTTGTCTTGATGAAATGAATCTAGCCCCAGTTGAACAATACTTTGCAGAGTATTTAAGCATTATAGAAACTCGTCAAGTTCAAAATGACGAACTTGTTTCAGACTTTATCATTTCTAGAGCAGGTTTTGAGAATAAAGCCCTTTACACTCAACTTTTAAATGACTTAGAGCTAAGTGAAGATAATTTCCTTGAAGGAATTAGCATACCTCATAATCTTGTTGTTATCGGAACTGTAAACATGGACGAAACGACTCATTCATTTAGTAGAAAGGTTCTTGATAGAGCAATGACTTTTGAAATGAATAATGTTGACCTAACTGCTGGCTTAGATTTACAAAAAAATGATTGGAGTTATCCAGAGTCTTTTATTTCTAAAGACGAAGTGATTGGAAAATATACTTCAGGTGCTGAAGTGTATTCTCAAACTTTTAAAGAGAAAGATGAAGTAATCAGCTTTCTAGGAAAAATAAATATCGAACTTGAAGGAACTCCATTCAAAATTGCATATCGTGTTAGAGATGAATTTTTAATTTATTGTTATTATGCCAGTTTGAATCCGTCATCTAATTGGCTGACAAATGCTTTAGATGAAATATCAAGTATGAAGATCTTATCAAGAATTGAAGGAGACGAAACCAAAACGGGTAACGTCCTTAAAAACTTACAAAAGATACTTCATGCTGACTTTAAAAAGTCAAATGCTAAACTTAAAGAAATGGAGACACGCCTTCAATCAAACGGATACACCTCATTCTGGGCATAATGCAAATCATAAAAGTAGAACATACAGACTTTACGTTGGTTATTGAATGCAATAACCTTGAATCTACTTTTGCAAAAGCCCAGAAAAAGCAATCTCAAATATTAACTGCAACATCCTACACCGTTAATCAAGGAGAAATTTCCATCTTCAATTTTGAAACACGCCAATTTGCTAAACTCACAGATAAAAAAACTTATCCATTAATTTTTGAAAACAAAGATTATTTTGTTGGCATTACGTTCAGAGACAAAACGGCAATAAAATCACCCTATTTTTATTCCAAACTAAAAGAAGTTGAAGAGAAATTTTTTTACCGTGATGACCTCGGATTTTTAGCCGGGACAATAAACTTCGGCAATGATCTTGGCAAAAGCAATCTTATTTTAAAATTTACGAAAGAGAATTCATTTCAAGAAATCAATTTTGAGTTTGAAGTATTCCCAACTAAATTAAATTACAGAAGTGATTACGAAAAAATTGTTTCAGATATTGAAAATGAATATCCCTATCTCGTTCTTGACTTTTTAAAGAAAACATATACCTCATTCAAAACCGGAAATTCTCCCAATACCGACTTAATTTGGTGGCAAGTATTTGGTGGTCTTTATAAAGATTTTATTCAGTCATCAAAGTTTGTCTTGAATAAACCGCATAGCAGGATAATTAGACAAACCAAGTATGTAAAGGCAGATAGAATCAATAAGTGGACTTCTGTCTTAGAAGAAGAATATTCGCAATACAAACAATTCCCAAATAAAAATTACCGTTCGGAGTATAAAACATTAAGCACAAACACTTCTGAAAATCGTTTCTTTAAGCATGCTGTATTTCAAACGTTAAGACGATATAAGAAGGTAAAATCGTTCATAGAAAAAAATTTTTCAAACTCTATATCGGAAAATTTCAAATCAGAACTTTCAACCATTGAAAAGCAGCTTGAAATCATAGCTGTAAATCCGTTCTTCAGAACCATTGATGAGTTCCAAGGCATTAAGCAAGAATCATTGGTATTGCAAAAAGCAACCGGATACAGCACAATCTATAAGTCTTGGATAATGCTAAATAGCGGTTTAAAGTTTTTAGATGGTATTCAGAAAATAGAACTTAAAAATATCGCTGACCTTTATCAGATATGGTGTTTCCTTGAAATAAAAAACGTTTTACAAAAACTATTAGGCAAAGAAAATCCTGATGAAGTTGCTTTAGCTGAAATCCAAATAGACGATTTTGTTTTCAAAATTGAGCGTGGTGTAAAATCCAAAGTTTCATTTTATAAAACTGATGGGGAAATTATTGACTTGTTCCACGACTTTTCTTATGATACATCTGAAAGTCAAACTGTAAAGTCATTTACAGTAAATCAACGCCCTGATATTGTTTTAAAAATTACAAAAAATGATTTAAAAGAGAATTATATTCTCACCTATTTATATGATGCAAAATACAGATTAGCTTCTGACGAAAAGGAAGGCTCTCCCGACTTTCCTACAGAAGATTCAATAAATCAAATGCACCGATACAGAGATGCAATTTATTACGTAAACAAAGACAAATCAAAGCCTGAAAAAGAAGTTATCGGGGCTTACATCCTTTTTCCAGGTTCAGGCGAAATTGAAACAATCAAAAAACTTGATTACTTCAAATCAATTGAAACCGTAAATATTGGTGCATTCCCATTAAGACCGAACGATTATTCAAACAGAACACTTTTAGAAGACCATCTTAGAACAATAATCGGACTTGACACAGAATCAATACTGAATGATGTTTCGCCACAGAAAGAAAGTGCTTATGAGTCACCGAATCCTTATGTTCTAATTGGTTTTATTCCCTCTGAAACACATGCTACTTGTTTTGAAAACAATGACGCCCCATTTTATTATTCAGGCGAAAAGAAGCCCACCAAATTTGGATTTAACAATCTAAAATACTTCGCTCCTTACATAAAAGAAAAAGGAATAAAAGAATATTATGAAATACTAGGTTATCAAATAATTTCAAGAAAGGATATTTTTAAAACAAATCACCCACTGCATAAAGATACAGCGGATGAAAGACTTGTAATACAACTAGGCAAAAAACACCAAATTAACCAAGGAAGATATTTAAAAATATCTGACGGATCAATAGGTCAAATTCCTTATAGATACACTAATTTAAAAAGTATGCGAAAACCTATTGATGGTAAAATAATGGTATTAAAAGTCAGTTAATCAATCCACCTCTACCCCGCTACCTCGGTAAAAGATATCCACTCCTCGTTAGCGGTTTGGCTTAGCTCGGTTTTGTAAAACCATGCAGCGGCTATAGAGGCTACGCCAAAATAGGCGGCTACCACAATATTGCCCATGGGCATAAACTGGTTTAGTCCAAACCAGTCGGCCGTGGCAATGGCATAGGCTACCATACCTACAGATGTTAGCAGCATGGCCAGTATGCCATACAGCTTTTTATCTAACAGGGCGGTAAAGCCAAATATGTTGGCCATAATAAGCAGGCCGTTTATAAGGGCATCGGTTTTGGTAACCTCGCCAAAGCGGAAAAACAAAAAGCATACAAGGCCCAGTATTACCAGCAGGTGCACAAGGCTAAAGGCGCTAAAGGCTTTGCTATAGGTAGGGTTATACTTTTTAAGTTGGTCCATGCTGGTAATGGTAAACAGGGGGTGTTTGTCTACCACATCGGCCGGGCGCCAGCCGGTGGGCATAAACCAAATGCGCAAACGGTTGCTCCAGCTTTGGGTATGCCATGCATCTTTTGCCAGGTGGTACCAGTGCTTAAAGTTTATAAGGAAGGGGTTCCAGCTTTGGGCGGGGCGGCGCATGCCATACACGCAGGGGTCGGAGGCCAACTCCTCTTGAAAGGTGCCAAACATGCGGTCCCAGATAATGAATATCTGACCGTAGTTTTTGTCCATGTAGGCATCGTTCATGGCGTGGTGTACCCGGTGGGCTGATGGGGTTACAATAATATACTCTAAAAAGCCCAAACGGCCTATGTAGCGTGTATGGTACCAAAACTGGCTAAACAGGTGTATGGGGGCTATAAGGGCAAGTACGTCGCCACTTATGCCAACAATGGCCAGCGGCACCACCGTTAGTATGTATATGTTGCTAAGCACCGATATGGATTGGCGCAGGGCGCAGGGCAGGTTAAACTCCTCGCTGCTGTGGTGTATAACATGGTGGGTCCAAAAAAAGTTAACCTTGTGTTGCAGGCGGTGTACCCAATAGCCGGTAAAGTCTATAAACACAAAGGTTATAACATAGGGCCATGCGCTGCCTTTGGGCCATTGCACCAACTGCAAATGGTCGGCCAGCCATGGGTAGGTTACAATAACTATACTTATGCCCAGGGTTGATTTTAAGATGTTGGTCATACCCGAGGTAAGGCTCGATATGGTATCTATCAAAGGCTGGTGCTCTTTACGCACCACAAGGCCCCAAACCATCTCTAGCAATATAAGCACCACAAAGCCGGGTATGGCTATAAGCAGCATGTTTCCGTAACTGTTCATGGGTAAAAAAATTTACAGTAATTATACGGCAATTTTACTAATTACCCAAGGGGTAATTTACCGTTTTAGCGATGCCTCTTCTGTCTTAACCGAGTTGGCTACCAGGCGGTTAACCTCGGCCAGTTCAGCATCGGTAAAGTAGCGCCACTCGCCCAGTTTAATGCCATCCAGGGTGATATTCATAATGCGGGTGCGGCGTAGTTTAATAACCTCGTAGCCCAACGCCTCGCACATGCGGCGTATTTGGCGGTTAAGGCCCTGGGTTAGTATTATTTTGAATATAGACGGGGCTATGCG
>JAIXUZ010000278.1 GCA_027483285.1 Bacteroidota bacterium | reverse complement strand
CGTAACAAATACCTAAAGCCGAAAATAATAGCCGCCAGCCCAACCAAAGCCACGATGATAAATACCGGATTGGTAGCCGCGTTGCCTATTTTTTGGCCTATGGGGTTAAAAAAGTTATGTATTAAAAACTGCCCAAGGGTTTCAAGCCTAAGCACTACAACGGTAAAGATGAGTATTAGCAGGCAAATAACATCTATAGCCCGTTCGGCAACTACGGTGCCTATAAGGGTGTTTAGCGGTATTTTATTGGTGCGGTTAAGTATGGTACACCTTGTAACCTCGCCCAGGCGCGGAAAAGCTAAGTTGGCCAAATAGCCAATACTAACTGCTTTAGTAGAATTTACAAGGGTGGTTTTATAGCCTAATGAGTTAAGCAAAAGGTTCCAACGCCAGGCGCGGATAAAGTAGGCTGGTACTGATACCATCATGGATAGCAATATCCACGAATAGTTCATTTTTTTAGCCTGCTCCAATAACTTATTTATATCCTCCTCGCGAAAAATATACCATAACAATCCCGCTGCTATGCCGGCAAATACAACGTACCTTAATACAGCAGCAAGTGTTTTGTTCAATGGCTAGTTGTTTAATTTATTTGTTTCGCTGTTGGGGAAACCCAACCACGGTTCAAAGGTTTTAGCTTCTTCAAAATCCATCAAGGCGTACGACATGATAATAAGCAAATCGCCAACGGCTACACGGCGAGCCGCAGCCCCGTTAAGACATATCTTACCACTTCCACGTTCGCCTTTTATTACATAGGTTTCCAAACGCTCTCCATTTGTAATATTTACAACCTGTACCTTTTCACCTTCTATAAAATTTACGGCATCCATCAGGTCTTCGTCAACTGTAATGCTGCCAACGTAGTTAAGTTCAGCTTGTGTTACACGTACACGGTGTAATTTAGATTTTAATACCTCTATCTGCATTGTGGTACAAAGTTAATCAAAACTAAAAACTAACAGTGAAAAACTAAAAATGGCAAAGGGCTAGGCATCAATACTTAATTACTATGCCTAAAAGCCTACAGCCCCATATTATCAATCAGCCTTACATCGCCCACATACGCGGCAATAAACATACGGCTGCTATGGCTTATCGTATCTACCACCTGTAAGGTGTTGCCATCAGCAATTTCAAAGTATTCCAGCCTTATCCCTTCTACCTTGGCAAACTCAACCTCTACCCAAAACTTTAGCTGTTTGGCATCGGTAATTTCCAGTTGCATTGCCTCTTTAAGTATACGAGGAATGTGCGATGCTATCGCCCTTTCCTCCTCGCTCAGCCTGCGGTTGCGGCTGCTCATGGCTAATCCATCGGCCTCGCGCAACGTATCACAGGCAACAACTTCCAATGCCGGAAAATGTTTTGCAGCCATGGTGCGCACCAACGCCAGCTGCTGGTAATCTTTCTCGCCAAAAAAAGCTTTGCCAGGGTTTACAATAGCAAACAATCTGTACACCACATTGGCCATGCCCTGAAAGTGCCCCGGGCGGAAATACCCCTCCATACTGCTATCCAGCCCGTCAAAATCAAAACTTTGGGTAGTGTAGCTCCTGTATACCTCGTCGGGCGTTTCGGGTGCATAGAGTATATGGCAACCTGCTTTTTCAAGCATGGTACGGTCGTCAGCTATTGTGCGGGGATATTTATCAAAGTCGGCAGCATTGTTAAACTGTGTAGGGTTTACAAATATGCTGCAAATAGTAATATCTGTATTAGCCAGCGATTGTTCTATTAACGATATATGCCCAACATGCAATGCGCCCATTGTGGGCACAAAACCAATGGTTTTGCCCTGCTGTGCCTGCAGGTGCTTTTGTAACGCAGCTGTGGTGGTAAATGTAAACATACTGTTTATGCCATTGGTGAGTTGCGGCAGAGCAACAAATATATGACTTCGTTTTACAAACTACCCTTTTGCATATCGTTCAATTGTATTTATATTAGCCATAATATTTTTTTCCACATAAATAATGGTAAGCAGAGAGGCGAGCGAGGCGTTGTTTTTATATGCAACAGAGGGTGTTTTGGTGGTAAACCAACAAGGCGAAATTGTACGCATAAACCCCAGTGCCGAAAATCTTTTTGGTTATAAAAAAGATGAACTGCTGGGCCAAAAAATAGAAGTACTGATACCCAAAACGCTGAGCCATAAACACACCCAATACCGAGACGGGTATATGGGCAACCCACATGCACGCTCTATGGGGGCAAATATAGATTTAAAGGGCCTGAAAAAAGACGGAACTGAGTTTCCTTTAGAAATAAGCCTTAGCCCATACACCCATGATAATGGCAAATTTGTTATCGCCTTTATTATTGATATTACTATACGTAAGCAGGCTGAACAAAAGCTTAAAGCCTACTCTGCCGAACTTGAGAAACAGGTTAAAAACCGTACCCTTATTCTGGAAGAAGCAATTGCCGAACTTGAAAGTACCAAGGAAGACCTTCACAATGCGCTTGCTAAAGAAAAAGAACTGAGCGAGCTTAAATCAAGGTTTGTTTCAATGGCATCGCACGAGTTTAGGACCCCACTAACAACCATCCTTTCGTCACTATCATTAGTTACCAAATACAGCGACAATAACGATAAGGAAAACCAGCTTAAGCACGTAAACAAAATAAAAACATCAATACACAACCTTACCGAAATACTTAACGACTTTTTATCGGTTAGCCGTTTTGAGGAAGGCAAGGTTGAAAACCACCCAGCACCACTTAACCTAAAAGAATACATTGATAATATTATTAGCGAAATAAAGGGCTTGTGCAAGCAGGGCCAGGCTATTGTATTTGATTATAACGGTAGCGAAGATGTGGTGCTTGATGCCAAACTGCTGCGCCATGTGCTGTTCAATTTATTATCAAATGCATTAAAATTTTCGCCTAACAATAGCCAGGTTAAAGTAACAGCCAATGTTGATGCTGGTAATTTTAGAATAGAGATTAAAGACAGTGGCATAGGCATTTCTGCCGAAGACCAGCAGCACCTGTTTGAACGCTTTTTCAGGGGCCATAATGCTACCCACATACAAGGCACCGGCCTGGGCTTAAATATTGTGGCTAATTATGTTGAAATGATGAGCGGTAATATTACCTTTGAAAGTGCCGAAAACAAAGGCACTACCTTTACCTTAGTATTTGCGCAATGAAAAAAATTTTACTGATAGAAGACAATGTTGATGTACGCGAGAACACTGCAGAAATTTTAACACTAGCTAATTACCATGTTATAACAGCACAAAACGGTAAAGAAGGGGTAGAGCAAGCCCAGCAAAATACCCCCGACCTTATTATTTGCGATATTATGATGCCGGTGCTTGATGGCTACGGTGTATTACATATGCTATCTAAAAACCCCGATACAGCTACTATTCCATTTATATTTTTAACTGCCAAGGCCGAACGCAGCGAGCTGCGCAAAGGCATGGAGATGGGGGCTGATGACTATATTACCAAGCCTTTTGATGATATTGAGCTGCTTAATGCCATTGAGAGCCGCCTGAAGCGCAAAGACCTTTTTGCTAAAACATTTAACAAAAATATTGAAGGGCTGAATGATTTTATTGAGAGTGCCAAATCTTTTGAAGACCTTAAAAAACTATCTGAACAGGAAGAGCCCGTTAAGTTTAAAAAGAAAGAGAACATATACTCTGAAGGCAGCCACCCGCGTGGTGTTTACTTTGTAAACAAAGGCAAAATAAAGTGCTTTAAAACCAACGAACAGGGCAAGGAGTTTATTACCGGACTTTATAAAGAAGGCGACTTTTTAGGCTATATGGATTTGTTGCAGGAGGGGCGCTATGCCGACTCTGCCGCGGCGTTAGAAGATGCAGAGGTTTGCCTGATACCTAAAGACGATTTCTTCTCGCTTATCTATAAAAATGCCCAGGTATCGCGCAGCTTTATCAAAATTATTTCTGATAACCTTAAAGAAAAAGAAGACCAACTGATAAAGCTGGCTTACAACTCTGTTCGCAAACGAGTGGCCGAAGCATTAATAACCCTATACAACCGCTATGGCAACAATAGCGAGGGTAGTTTTAGCATGAATATACCGCGTGAAGACCTTGCGAGCCTTGCCGGAACGGCTACAGAAACAACCATACGCGTGCTTGGCGACCTTAAAGACGAGCATTTGATAGAGGTTAAGGGGAGCAACATAACCGTGCTTAATATTGATGCCCTGCAGCACCTAAAAAATTAGGTAAACTGATATTTATCATTTTTTCTTCTGACAATACTCATTTACTTGCGCACTTGCACAAAGTACCTTTGTACTATTATGATTATAAGTGCATACAGCGGACAAATAATGAAAATTGAAATTTCAGATATACAGGTTATTGCCGATATACAGGAGGAGTTTAATAAAGCTTTTCCGTATCTGAAAATTGAATTCTTTTCAAAACCGCACAAAGAGCGCGCTGGCACCGCTAAAAAATATATCTTACCTAATACTAAAACGTTAGGCCAATGCCGCACCATACATAACAATGGCAGTATTGTTATAAAGCCTAAAATGACGGTGATGGAAATTGAAATGGAGTTTAATAATAAGTATGGTTTGTCTGTACAGCTGTTTCGCAAATCAGGCCGGGCATGGTTAGAAACCACCGTTACTGATGGTTGGAGCCTTGAGGAACAAAACCGCGAAGGCGAGGCACTAAGTAAATAGCAGCCTTACCCCCTATTCGTCATCAACCCTAGTACCTGCTTAATATTTACAAGCCCTGTGGCAAATACCAGTATACTAGAACCTGCAATAGCTACACCCACATTAAATATCCACTGGCCTGTTAGCTGCCTGCTAAAATAAGTTAATGCTGTAACGGCACCTGCAAATAGGGCAAAGCGCACCAGCAGCCCAATATTAATTCGCATTTTAAAAATATATACGGCCATAATTACCTGCACAGCCGCCAATATAAACTGTGTAATTAAGCTTGCCATTGCCGACCCATACGCATAATCTGTAGGTATTAAGTACCAGTTTAGGCTAAGGTTTAGTATTATGCCACACAAGGCCATGGCGTTTAGCTGTTTTAGGCTGCCATTTGCTGTAAGCAAGGTGCCAAATATATAGGTTGATGCAAAGGCCGCAAAGCACAGCATTAGCACACGGAAAATAGCCGCGGCCTCAACCAGGTAATCAGGGTGTTTTTTAAACAAATCGGCATAGAGCATATACATTACCTCGTGGCTATAAAAAAAACATACCGAAGCTACAACCACTGCCGGGGCTAATAAAAGCATACTCGATATTTTCACCAGCTCTTCCACATTCTCTTTATGCTTTATCATGCGGGCAAACATAGGCAGCAGTATGGCCGCCAGCAGGTAGGCAATCATATTGGCGGCATCTAACAATCGGTACGATGAGGCATAAATACCCGACTGTACATCGCCACTAAACTCGCCATCGCCCGCAGGCAGCAGGCGCTCTATCATTACCGCATCCAGGCGGTTGTAAAACGTCATTAACAATACCAATATGGCAAAGGGAAAGCTTTTGCGCAGTATCATGTAAAAGAAAGGCACATTCCACCGCAGGCGCTTAAACGAAGCCTTATTCATTACTATAATAAACGTAACAATAGCGGTAATAACATAGCAGGCTGTTTGTATACCCACAAACCACTCTATATTAAACTGGTCGGCTGTTTTGGCGTTCCATAAAAATATGCCGCAAAACAGTATCATCAGCATACGGTCCAGTACAGATATTACACTGTCGGTTTTAAACAAATGTAGCCCCGCCAGGTTAGAGCGCAAATACAGGATAAAATAGTTAAGGAACATATTTACCCCCAGCACACCCAGCAAGCCCAATTCGTACCCTCGGTATCCAAGTATAAGGGCCGCCCCCATCATCACCACAAAATAACAAACGGCCAGCAGGCCTTTTATAAGTAGTATGCTGCTAAGGTGCTTGTTTAGCAGGTGGTTGTTTTGCGCTATGTTCTTGTTATTGAAGTTGGTTATACCAAAATCAAGAATAATATTAAAAAGTATGGTTACGTTGAATAGGGCATAATACATGCCATAGTCGGCAGGGCCAACCTTTACCTGCACAATACGGTCAATCCCCAATAGCCAAAATGGCTTAATCAGCAGATTAAGAAAAATGAGTATTGCCGCATTGGTAAGGAATTTCTTGTGCATCAGCCTGTCTACAAGCAGCAAAGGTAGCTTTTCAATGAATAACGAAAAATGAAAAATGAAAAAGCTTTACCAAGAAGCACTTACCTCGCCTTACATAAATTAGAATCATGAAACAGGACACTAAATTTTTATTCCACAGTACCAATACGTTACAAAGTATCTTGCAAAAAAACAGTACTATGTATTGCATAGTACTAAAATTTATACATATCTTTGCCTTATGAACATAGAAAACACCAAAGCACAAATGCGCAAAGGCTTGCTAGAACTACTGGTTTTGGCGGTATTGCGTAAAGAGGAGGAAGCCTATGTCAACATCATTTTAGAAAAGCTGAAAGAAAAAGAGGTGATAGTAGTAGAAGGTACCATCTACCCACTGTTAACCCGGCTTAAAAATGAGGGATACATTAAACACCGTTGGGTAGAATCTACCGAAGGGCCTCCGCGAAAGTACTACCAGCTTACCGATGAAGGAAAAGCTATGTTAGAACAGCTTAAACAAGCCTGGGACGACATCTCTAAAACAGTTACACAAATTTTAAACGACTAAAAAACCTGAAAATGAATAAGACCGTAAATATTAACCTAGGCGGCTTAGCTTTTATAATAGACGAAGCTGCTTACGACAGACTAAGTGCCTACCTGCAATCGCTGCAACGCCATTTTGCCACTACCGATGGCCACGAAGAAATAATGCAGGATATTGAAGCCCGTGTTGCCGAAATACTGAAAATGAAACTGGGCAGCAGCAAACAAATAGTAACAATGGCTGATATTGAAGAGGTTATTTCTATTATTGGCAAGCCTGAAGATATGGGTGGCGAAAATGCTTCTACAGGCACAAATACCGGAGGCCAATACAATGGCGAAATGCGCCGCCGCCTTTACCGCGATAAAGACAACGCAACCGTTGGTGGCGTATGCGCTGGCGTGGGTGCTTATTTTGATATTGACCCTGTTTGGCTACGCTTAATCTGGGCCGTTTCGTTCTTTGTTTTTGGTATGGGCCTGCTGCTTTACATTATACTATGGATAGTAATACCCGAAGCTAAAACCCCAGCGCAAAAAATAGAAATGCGTGGCGATAAATACGACTTAGACAGCATTAAACGATCTTTTAAAGAAGAAGGCGAGCGTTTTAGCAAACGCGTAACCGACTGGGCCGACGAGATTAGCAGCGAAGAGTCTAAACGCCGTTTTAACCGCGCAGGTAGGGATATAGTAGATTCAGTAACTCCTACTGCAAGGCGCGCAGGCGATATTATTAGCAAAACCATACTAACAGCAGCCCTGTTTTTTATAGTCTCCATATTTATTGCTGTAGCCATTGCCATATTTTCAAACACCTCTACCATACACTTTGGCGATAACCTGCCTTTTGAGACATCGGCATGGGGTTTTGCATCAATGTTTACTGATAGCCCCGGCGAAACCAACCTGCTAATGCTGGGCGTTAGCCTGGTTGTGCTTACCCCGCTGGTAATGATACTGTATGGCATTGTAAGGGCATTGTTTGGTGTACGCAAAAAAATAAGAGTGGTGTCTGTGGCAGCATCTGTAATATGGTGGGCGGGTGTTATCATCTGTGGATTAGAAACATACCGCATATACAAACGCCTTGATGAGAAAGAAAAAATGGTTGAAATAATCAACATAGCCCAACCCAAAGGCGATACACTTATGCTGGAATCGCGTATACCAACGGCGGGGCTAAACATGACAGAGGTTGAGTTTGGCGACGATACAGAATACCTTGCCAGCGATGAGCCAATGACGTTTTGGCCGCAGGTAAGGGTAAATATTCAGCCCAGCGATAATGGCCAGTTTTACCTTAAGCTGGAACGTATAAGCCGCGGTAAAAACAGCGCCGAAGCATTAACCTCTGCCCACGATATCAAATTTAACTACGAGCTTAAAGACTCTGCCCAGCTTATTATAGACCGCTACGCAACATTGCCTGCCGGTGCCAAATTCCGCGGGCAACGCGTAACGGTAATAGTAGCCGTGCCGCAGGGCAAATATATTGCTATAAACAACAGCCTTCGCAATGTACTTATAGGCTCGCCAAACGTACAGGATTTGCGCGCACGCAAAATGGGTGGTAAGGTTTGGAAAATGGAAAGCGCAGGACTTGATTGTGTTAGCTGCCCTAAAAAGAAAACAGGCAAAACTAAAAACAACGAACAAGAAGAGGAATATTAGTAAATACCCCCTGTTTACGGTCACCTGTAATATGCACTTGAGCGAGTAACATTTTATCAGGAAAACAGCCCCGGCATTGGTTAAACCATTATCGGGGCTTGGGGTTTTAAAAAGTTCCCCCTTTAAAAAGGGGGTGCCCAAAGGGCGGGGGATTTCAATCCGCAATTTTCCATTCCCTGCAACCTATTCCCAACCTTTGCGTACTTTGCGTTAAATTTTAAGACTGATGCGCAAGCTGTTATTACTGCTATTTGTTTTGCCTTTGTTTATGGCCTGCGGCCCTGCCGACGATGATGCCGATATATACACCCCAAAGCCGCAAGCTTACTTTCGTATAGATTTGCCCAAACGCATCTACAGCCGCTATACCGCATCGTGCCCTTATAGTTTTGAGTTTCCAAACAACGCTGCCGTATCTGTTGATAGCAGCCGCAAAGCCGAGCCTTGCTGGGTGAATATAGACTACCCTACCCTGCGAGCCCGCATATATCTTAGCTACAAAAATGTTGACGGTAAAGATGCTATTAAAAAGCTGCTGGAAGACACCCGCTCGTTAGTATACAAGCACACCGTAAAGGCCGATGATATTGGCGAAAAAGCCTTTGTTGACGATACGAAAAAGGTATATGGCAATATGTACGAGATTGGTGGCAACGCCGCATCAAACGTGCAATTTTTTGTTACCGATAGTACCCGCCATTTTCTGCGTGGGGCGCTGTACTTTAACTGCCCCCCCAATGCCGACTCGCTGGCACCCGTTATCAGCTACATAAAAGAAGATGTGGTAAAGATTATGGAAACAATGGAGTGGAAATAGGTTAATTATACTTACGTTCTACCCCTTCTTTATTGAACAACTTGCCGCAGTTAAAGCAGCGGTATATCCAGCTTGT
>JAIXUZ010000030.1 GCA_027483285.1 Bacteroidota bacterium | reverse complement strand
CTATACCGGCTGTACTGCCTGTTATCAGAACAATTTTATCTTGCATTGGTTACCTCTGCTATGTTTTTTAGTAAATGTATACTAAAAATACCATAAGGCACTAATTGTAAATTACCTTTACCCCAGCATGAATTTTCTTCAAAAAGAAGCCTTTGCTTCCTTTAGGTACAAAGATTTCAATTTCTTCATTCTAGCCAAGGTGCTTGTTACGGCTGCTGTGCAAATGCAGGCGGTGGCTATTGGTTGGCAAATTTACGACCTTACCCACGATCCGCTGGCCCTTGGCTTAACAGGCCTTGCCGAGGCCATACCTGCTATTTCTGTGGCTTTGTATGGTGGATATATTGCCGATAGGGTTAAGCGAAAATTTATTCTGCAATGCGCAACATTTGTATTGTCTTTAGCATCAGCAACGCTTATTCTTTTTAGCTATTTGGGCAATGCCATTCCGGTATCAACGTTCTACTTTGTTATTTTTACTATTGGTGTTGCACGGGGTTTCTATGGTCCGGCCCAGTTTGCTTTAATGTCGCAGCTTACAGAGCGTAAGCACTATACCAATGCCGCTGCATGGAACAGTACCTTGTGGCAACTGGCAGCCGTATCCGGCCCTGCCATTGGTGGGTTAATTGTTGGTTTTGCGGGCTACGAAATTACCTATATCACAATCGCCAGCCTGTTGGTTACGGCCTTGCTGTTATTTTCACAAATTGGTAACCACAATATTGATGCTACCGATAGGGAAGAGGGGATATGGGAAAGCATAGGTAAAGGCTGGAAGTTTGTATATAACCAAAAGATGATTCTTGGGGCTTTGTTGCTAGATATGCTTGCCGTATTGTTTGGCGGGGCTACAGCGCTGCTCCCCATGTTTGCCGACAAAATACTTGCTGTTGGCCCGCAGGGTTTAGGTTTTCTTCGTGCAGCCCCTGGGGTGGGCGCTTTTCTTATAGCATTGGTTTTAACTTATAGGCCACCGGCTAAAAATGCGGGCCGCATATTGCTGGCTTGTGTAGGTTTATATTCGCTGTGTATGGTAGCTTTTGCCTTGTCAGAATATTTCTATCTATCGTTGGTTATTCTTGCATTTGCAGGCGCATTAGATAATGTGAGTGTTGTTATCCGGCATACCATTTTGCAACTATACACGCCAGAAAATATGCGTGGTCGGGTATCTGCCGTAAGCACTATGTTTATCGGTTCATCAAACGAGATTGGCGCTTTTGAAAGTGGCAATGCTGCTAAATTGCTGGGCTTGGTACCCTCTGTTATTTTTGGCGGGTTAACGTCGCTAACATCGGTGTTTATTGTTGGGGCTCAATTCAAATCCATCCGCACCCTCGACCTTACCAAAGATCCTAACGCTGAACGGCAAGAGCTATAAAATTCTCTATAATTTTCAATCCGTCTTTAGTCAACACACTCTCCGGGTGAAACTGCACTCCTTTTACCGGAAGTATTTTATGGCTAACAGCCATGCAAATTTCATTTTCTCCTGTAACGGTTACTTCCAGTTCATCGGGCAGCGTAGTGGCATCTATTGCCCACGAGTGGTACAATCCAACCTCCAATTCAGTACCCATACCGGTAAATAAAACATCATGCTTTATAACCCTTGCCTTGCGGCTTAGCCCGTGGAATACCTCGGGCAGGTTGATAAGTGTAGCGCCTAATGCTTCAGCTATAGCTTGGTGCCCAAGGCATACGCCCAATATTGGTTTGGTAGTATAATACTGTTTTATTAAATCGATTAAGATACCTGCATCCTTTGGCAATCCCGGCCCCGGCGATAGGATAATAGCATCGTACAGGCCTACTTCAGCTAAGGTTATTTCATCATTCCTGCGCACATCGGTAGCTGCAAATTGAGCCGTATACTGGTACAAATTGTAAGTAAAGCTGTCGTAATTATCTAACAGCAGCAGCTTCATTATTGGGCTTTCAAAAATTCATATATCTCTTTCCAATCGTTGGTTTCAAGGGCAATATATTCCTTCAGTTTTTCAAACTTCTGGCTTAGCTCATTATTTCCGAATGTAGTTCCCTGGTTTATCCAAATTCCTTTAGCGCCCAAGTTAAATGCAAGCTCCACATCGGTCAGCCTGTCGCCAATAACAAACGAGTGGGCCAAATCATACTCCGGGTTATTCATATATCCCGTAAGCATACCTGTTTGGGGCTTACGCGTTGGGGCATTCTCAAAAAAGAACGTCTTATCAATATGCTCTGCCTTAAAATGGATGTTCTCATTTTTTAGCGATGTCATTACTAAATTATGAATGGGGGTAAAAACCTCCTCGGGCAAAAACTCTGTGCCAAGGCCATCCTGATTGGTTACAAGCGCCAGTTCAAAATCCAATTCCTCAGCTATCAGGCGCAGGTATTTAAATACGTTAGGCAAAAACTCAATTTTGGTAAAGCTGTTAATCACCTCATCGGGTGCTTCTTTTATAATGGTACCGTCACGGTCTATAAACAATACTCTTTTCATTATGCTGTAATTTTTAGTGGTGCGAAATTAAGATAT
>JAIXUZ010000403.1 GCA_027483285.1 Bacteroidota bacterium | reverse complement strand
TGCATACGGCAGCATTGTGGAATAAGTCGGAACGGTTGGCACGCCCCAGCCATAAAATAACAAACGCCGCTAAAAAGGTGGGTACAATCATTACCATACCTGCTATTTTGTAATCAAGGCACCAGCAGGTGTCTTTTACCAGCCACAATACGATATGGAAATTCTCAAACTTTCTCAGGTTTTTAAACAGTTGCATGGAGAGTGATTGTAGTGCGAAGATAGGAATTGAAACAAAATAAATGCAAAAGCCCCGACGTCTGTCAGGGCTTTCTATCGTAGCGAGGACGAGAGTTGAACTCGTGACCTCAGGGTTATGAATCCTGTGCTCTAACCAACTGAGCTACCTCGCCAAAAGGGGTGCAAATATAGAAGTTATTTTTTATTTGACACAAGCAGCATCGAAAAGTTGCATCAAAAAATTATATGTTGCTTGATAATAAAGGGTTTTGATGCCTTTTGGTTAAAATATTTCACATTTTATTTTTTTTAATCAAAAATATCCAATACTATTGAATGTTTTGTTTAACCAAACAAGGTGGAAATATGGCAAAAGCAGTAAAACATACAAAGGAACAGATAAGCCTTGAGTATCCTATAAAATCATCGCCCAAGATAATTTTTAATATGCTTATTAGCCCCAGTGGCCTCTCTGAATGGTTTTGCGATGATGCAAACATCCGCAACAAAGAGTTTAGCTTTAAATGGGATGGCAGTGTAGAAACGGCCCAACTGCTAACCCAAAAAGAAAATGTACTGTTGCGCCTTAAATGGGATGCAGACGAAGAAGACGGCGTATTTTTTGAATACCGCATAGAGGTTGACGAACTAACCAACGATGTAGCCCTTATTGTTACCGACTTTGTTGAGCCCGACGAAAAACAAAGCCGCATTTTATACTGGAATAACCAAATCCACAAGCTGATGCATGCCATTGGCAGCTAACCAATTCATAATTTTCTAATTCAAAATTCATAATGCAAAGTGCATGATGAATTTGTTCACTATCCACTCAATTTTATTATTACTTCTACGTTAAGTCCATTATGCATTGTGAATTCTGCATTATGAATTAAAGATGCACTAAATTTGCAGTAGAATGGCTATGATTAAGACATACCAAAAGCTCATCATCAAATCGTACATAGGGCCGTTTATACTAACGTTTTTTATAGCCGTATTTGTATTGCTGATGCAGTTTTTGTGGAAGTATATTGACGACCTTGTGGGTAAGGGCCTTGATGGCGGCGTTGTTGCCGAGCTGTTGCTGTATGCATCGTTCAGCCTGGTGCCACTGGCGCTTCCACTTGCTATCCTTCTTTCATCATTAATGACGTTTGGCAACCTTGGTGAGCATTACGAACTGGTAGCATTTAAAGCGGCAGGGGTGTCGTTGCAGCGCGTTATGCAGCCCTTGGTGGTTGTATCGGCCTTGATATGCGTTGGGGCCTTTTTCTTTTCAAACTATGCACTTCCGTTTGCAAACCTTAAAATGAAATCGCTACTATACGATGTAAGTAAGAGCAAACCAACCCTAAATATTAAAGAGGGAGTTTACAATAGCGAGATTACAGGCTACAGCATACGTGTAAATAAAAAGACCGATGACGGTAAAACCCTTAACGATATTACGGTTTACGACCATACTGCCGAAACAGGAAATGTATCTGTTACTGTGGCTAAATCGGGTACTATGGGCCTTACCCCCGATAAAACCAAAATGGTACTTACGTTATACGATGGCAACTCATACAACGAGGTACGCAGCAAAAAAAGAAACAACGGCAATACCGAGTTTTACAAGGTAAACCGTGCCGATGACCCTTACATGCGCGAGAGCTTTAAAAAGCTGGTCATAATAATGAGCATGGAAGACTTTGGCCTTAAACGTACCGATGAGAGCCTGTTTAAAGACAATGCCCAGATGATGAACCTTACCCAGCTGGAGCAAACCCACGATACCCTTACGGCCGAGCTTAAGCGCGGTATAGAGCATAATGCCCGCAACGTTCAAAGGGGCTACCGCTACTTTCAAATTTACATAGAACATCAGGGGCCAGAGGTTACCCCGGTAAAAATCGCCCAAAAGAAAAGCCTTTTGGATAGTATCCCTAAACAGGAAAGTGCCCGTATATTAGAGTCTGCCGCTAATATTGCACGCAGCTCTAAAGCCCTTATAGAAAACAGCGTTGCCGATACCGAGATGGTGCAGAAAAACATTGCGCGGCACGAGGTGGAGTGGCACCGAAAGTTTACCCTATCATTCGCCTGTTTAGTACTGTTTTTTGTTGCGGCACCGTTAGGCGCAATTATCCGCAAAGGCGGCTTAGGCCTGCCAATGGTAGTGTCGGTATGCTTGTTTATCTTGTTCCACATTATCAGCATCACCGGCGAAAAATTTGCCAAAGGTGGCGTTGTTTCCGCTTTTCAGGGTATGTGGTTGGCTTCTGCAGTATTGTTGCCGCTAGGTATTTACCTTACCTATAAAGCCACTACCGACTCTGCTTTATTTGATAGCGAACGCTATATCAGTATTGCTCGCAAACTGTTACCTACAAAGCGTTGGAATAAACTTATGGGCGCAGAAGAACTATCTAAAAAACCATAATGAAGGTACTACAGCTGTGTAACAAACCCCCTTTTCCTACTGTTGATGGTGGTACCATAGCTATGCATGCATTAACGAGGGGTTTGCTTGATGCCGGCCATACCGTTAAGGTAATAAGCATTGAAACCTCTAAACACCCCTTTAAGGTTGACAGGCTTACCGATGAATATAAGCAGCAAACAAATGCAGAAGCTGTGTTTGTTGATACGAGGATAAAGCCTTTGTTACTTTTAACCTCATTTCTTTTAGGAGAGTTATATATTATGGAGCGCTTTATATCGGATAAGTTTAAGAAGCGCTTAAGACAGCTGTTAGAGCAGGAAAGTTTTGATGTGGTATTGCTTGAAAGCTTATATGTAACACCCTATATTGATACTATCCGCAGATATAGTAAAGTAAAAATTATATTAAGGGCCCACAATGTGGAATATCTAATATGGCAGCGGTTGGCCGAAAAAGAACGTAACCCGATAAAGGCGTATTACCTAAAATCTATGGCAAAGCAATTGCAGCGTTATGAGCAGTGGGCTTTTAACGCGGTAGATGGTGTAGCAGCCATTAGTAGTATTGATACGCAAACCATTAGTTACATAACCCCTGGTGTAAAAGTAAAAACCATTAACCTTAGTACTGAATATACACATTTGCCTCTTGATGCAATAGAACCAAACACCTTATTCCATTTAGGCTCTATGGATTGGATGCCTAATGTGGAAGGTATTATCTGGCTGATAGAAGAGGTATGGCCGTTGGTGGTTGCAAAACAGCCCAATGCAAAGCTTTATTTAGCCGGTCGCAATATGCCCAAAAGTATTATAAATAGGGCTGCAACCAACATTATTGTTGAGGGCGCTATTGATAGCCCAACAGAATACATTGCCACCAAACAGATAATGGTAGTACCTTTATTTGCCGGTAGCGGTGTGCGCGTAAAGATTATTGAGGGTATGGCCTTTGGAAAGCCTATTGTAGCTACAACCATTGCTGTAGAGGGTATAGGCATATCAAATGGTAACAATGCTGTTATAACCGATTCGGCAATACAGTTTGCAGATGCAATAGTTTACTTACTTCAGCATCCTGATAAGGCTAAAGAATTAGGAGATAATGCAGCAGACTTTATAGAACAACATTATCGCACCCATGTGGTTATAAAAAAACTCGAAAGCTTTATTGCATCAATTTAGTCCTGAGATGGTACTTTCTTCTTAGCTATATTCAACATCCAGCGCTTAAACAACGGACCTTTTCGGCCTTTTTTACTGCCCTTTAAAAAGCTGTCAAAGTACATTTTTGTGTGTATTGCAGCAAACATGGCGCAGGTAACGTGTCCTTGCTTTTTACCTACTCTAAAGGCGCGTACATTTTTAGCCCCAAGTTTTTTCATATTAGCCTCTGCCACCAAAGCATTGCGGTAGTTAACCTGCTGGTCGCCCTCACAGTAGCACATTTGTACGGGTGCATTAGGCTTCCAGTTAGCCACGCTGTTTTCTGCCAGGTACTTGCGGAAGGGGAAATTCTCATCCTTTACATACTGCTCCACCACCGTATCCTTTATTACATCTTTGGGAATGGGCGGCATTATCCTGTTTGCATCACCCATACCATGGGTGCCGTCATACAAAGGCATAAGCAACGTATCAAAAGGCGATTTAAAAACAGTGTTAACGTTATCATACATTTTGTATACCCTGTTGTAAGAGAAGAGTAGGTAAGGCAGGTAG
>JAIXUZ010000016.1 GCA_027483285.1 Bacteroidota bacterium | reverse complement strand
GATATCATTGGGGTTGATACAAAGCCTTTAGCAAGGTTCACCTTAATGCCATTGGCTATCATAACCTTGCTTACGGTTTCGGCAAACAGTTCGCCACCAAAACGGCAATCGTGGCCTACTACTACGCTCGGGTTTTCAAAGTTCTTTTTTAACCATTCAGCCACCGCCATCGAAACGCGGGCTACATTTTCAACCGTAAAATCTTTAGCAATAATAGCCCTCCAGCCATCAGTACCAAACTTCAATTTATCCATATTTTTGCTTGTTTTATAGTTACCATACCCTCAAAAAAATCCCTCTGCATACTATAGCAGAGGGATAGGTAGTAGTTAATATTTTTAATCTTAATAGTTTTATGTGTAGGGTTTTATTTAAACCCTATACCCTAAAACCTATTTATTCTCCGCTTTAGAGTCAACGTCAATACCGTTAGCTTTTAGGCCTTTATCTATGCTTTCAACTTTAGCTTTTAGCACGGCATTATCGTTTTGCAGGGTGTTTAGCTTATCGTTAAGCTCTTTAATAGCCACCAACAAAATTGGGGTAAGCTTACCATAGTCAACAGATAAGTAACCATTGGCATCAGTACTAACCACTTCAGGGTATATTTTTTGAATTTCCTGCGCTTTAAAGCCTATTTGCTTACGGTTGTTAAAACCATATGCCGGAAACTCATCCTGCTTCCAGAAGTAGGTATAAGCTTCTATCTGCCCAATGCCGGTTAGGGCAGAGGTAATAGGGGTAAAGTCTTTCTTAAAACGGATATCTGAACAGTTTTGGAAACCGGTAGCCGTGGTAAACGTGCCGGTAGAATAAACATCGCTCCCAAAATGCACACGGTTGCCTGTTACGCGCATTTTCTCGCTACCGTTTAGGTACATGCGCAGCTCGGTCATGGTAGTTAGCGGGGTATTGTTATCAAGTCGTATACCAAACAGGCCAGAATCGTGGTCGTTATCAAAGGTAAAACCTGCGTTGCTACCATTGTTTGGAGGTGTTTGTGCACACGTTATAGATGTAGCCGTAAGGCCACCCGATAGTGGGCCGTTGCTTTGGCACAATGGTACCCAAATATTAGAAAAGAAATAGAAGCAATCAGCATCTATATCGTAAACCATAAGGCCTCGGGCAGGGTTTGAAATATTCAGTCGCTCGGCTTGTGTAATACGGGGTGCAAGAAAACCTTTATCGGTAGCGGCAAGGTCGAGTATGGCGCTTTGGTCGGGCGTTGTGGTGCCAATACCAACATTATCCTGGGCAAAGGCAGAGCCAACAAAAATCATTACTATGGCAGAAAGTAGAAGCTTTTTCATAAGTTTTTTATTCGGTTGCAATTATAGTCAATTTATTAGATACCATAGCATGGCAAGGGGGCAAGTTTACCTAAATTTAATGACCCCCTCTCCCTACGGGAGAGGGCAGGGGTGAGGGCTACTATCGGCTTATGCCCCTCTCATTCAACGCTTTCTGAAATTTAGCCGCGTTTTTAAGGTGCTCATCATAGGTAGTGGCAAAATTATGGTAGCCACTAAAATCTTCTTTAGCACAGAAATAGACGTAGGTATGCTTTTTATAGTTTAGTACGGCATCAATACTGTTTTTTGATGGCAAACAGATGGGCCCCGGCGGCAAACCCGCATACATGTAGGTGTTGTACGGCGAGTCTATCCGTGTATCCGCATTTAGCACCCGTTTAACCGTGAAATCGCCCAGGGCATAAACCACGGTAGGGTCGGCTTGCAGCTTCATCCCTTTGTTCAGGCGGTTCATATACACCCCGGCAATGGTGGGGCGTTCATCCCGCATATTGCTCTCCTTCTCTACTATCGCCGCCATTATCGATACATCAGCCTGGCTCAGTCCAATTTTTTTAGCCTTGGCCTTGCGCTCATCTGTCCAAAACTTCTTGTACTCCTTAGCCATTTTGTCTACAAATTCATCGGTGTCGGTATTCCACCAAAACTCGTAGGTATCGGGCAAAAACAACACCATGCAGTTTTCAGCCGTAAACCCGAACTTCTTCCAATAGCCATCATCACCCAATATGGTTTCCATTCGCAGCGAGTCGGCCTCTAAATTCCTGCCCACCTTAGCGGCCAACTCTTTCTTCAGGCGGATGTTATTAAACGTAAATTTAACCGGCTCTTGTTTGCCACCCATAAGCATACGCACCAAATCCAGGTTGCTCATGCCTGGTTTTATATGGTATTTCCCCGGGCGTATTTTCTCATCATACCCACGCTGGCGGGCCACCTTATCAAACTGGTCAACACTCAGCAGGTAATCTTTCTCGCGCAGGCTGCTTAGCACATCATCGTAATTAGCGCCTGTGCGTATATACAGGTAGGTTTTATCCTCTACCTTTTGGGTAGTGTTTTTAGAGAAATAGGTAGTGTAATACTTATAGCCGAAAATGGCGCCCACTAATACGAGTGCGAGCAATACCCCGGTAATAATTTTTTTGTTGCTGTTTGTAGCTTTGGGCTTCTTTTTTTCCATTTTACCTCATCCTAAATCCTTCTCCTAAAAGAGAAGGACTTTCTACCCCTCAATAGGGGTTAAATGGTTTTTAATATGTTCTACAACTAAAGCAATGTTATCCAATACTTCTTCGTTAGTAAATCGTAATACTGTAATTCCAAAATCTTGAAATATAGTAGTTCTAAGTTTGTCTAACTCTTGCATGTCCTTGGTGTTATGGTAGCCACCGTCAATTTCTATTACCAGTTTTGCTTCATTGCAATAAAAGTCTGCAATATACAATGAAAGTGCATGTTGCCTGCGAAACTTATAGCCATTTAGTTTCTTGTTTCTTATTTCATTCCAAAGAACCTTCTCCGGAAACGTTAAATTCCGCCTAAGTATAAGGGCATTTTTAAATATAGTTGGCGTTGCATCACCATGCATTTCTGTTGCCATAAAAATAAACCTTAGTCACCCCTCTCCCTTTAGGAGAGGGGCCGGGGGTGAGGTGAAAAAGGTATGGCTAATATAAATTTTTATTACACACTCTCTCCCTTTCTCAAAATCTATCCAAGTTATATATTATGCACCCCTCTCCCTTTAGGAGAGGGGCCGGGGGTGAGGTAATAAAGGGGTAGCTAATATACTAGCTTATTTTTTTATGCTGCTAAACTTGTGCCGAAGATTGTAAATCAGTTAAATTGGCAGTATGAAATTCCTCCCCATACTATTCCTCATTTTATTCCTCTCATCTTGCCATGATAAGAATATCTACTACCTCCGGGCTGATAATGTAGACGGGCTAAAAGTAAGTGATGGTGTGGAAATTAACGGCCTTGAAGTAGGCAAGGTGGACGATTTGAGCGTAGAGCCTGATGGCAAAATCCTAATCACACTAAAACTTCAAAACGATGTAAAAATCAGGCAGGGCAGCACCTTCGCTATTCAATCTAAAGATTTGCTGGGCACCCGTTTTATCAACATTACTATATCAGATACAAAAGCCTACATAACTCCCGGCGATACAATGCCCTGCACAGCACGTCAGCCATTTGCCAAAACAGATTCCCTGTTCAATAAAATTGGCGAAATAATGGATATCGTCATTGTACCCAAGCTTAATAAGGATACTGCCAAAAACAAGTAGTTTTTCAGCTGATTAAAATCATACAAAATTGGCTAATTGGCTAATCGGCTAATTCGCTAATTACGATTACATTTACCAAATGAAAACAACAGTTGCTGGAGCCGGTTTAGTAGGCTCACTGCTTTCTATATATTTGGCCAAACGTGGGCATAATGTTACGGTATACGAGCGCCGCCCCGATATGCGCGATACCTCTATCCCCGCCGGGCGTTCTATCAACCTTGCCATGAGCGACCGTGGCCTGCGTGGCCTTGAGGGTGTTGGCCTGGCTGATGAGATACGTAAAATCTGTATCCCCATGCACGGGCGCATCATTCACGATGTTAAAGGCAATACCAACTTTCAACAATACGGCAAAGATGGGCAGTTTATCAACTCTGTATCGCGTGGCGATTTGAACAAGTTGCTTATGACCGAAGCCGAAAAAGCCGGGGTGAAAATCCACTTTAGCAGCCGCCTTGCTTCGCTCGATTTAAATACCGCTACCACAAAATTTATAGATGCCGCCGGTAACGAAACCGTTGACAAAGCCGATACGGTATTCGGCACCGATGGGGCTTTCTCAGCCGCCCGCATGGCGCTTATGACAGGTACCGACCGTTTCGACTACTCGCAAACCTACCTTGAGCATGGCTATAAAGAGCTTACCATATTGCCTGTAAATGGCGAGTTTGCTATGGACCATAATGCCCTTCATATATGGCCGCGTGGTGGCTACATGCTTATAGCATTGCCTAACCTTGATAAAACATTTACCTGCACCTTGTTCTTTCCGTTTGAGGGCGAAGACTCTTTTGCAACCTACAATACCGTTGACAAAGCACGCGCTTTTTTCGAGCGTGTTTTTCCTGATGCCCTGGCACTGATGCCTGAGTTTGATGAAGAGTGGGTTAACAACCCTGCTGCGTCGCTATGCACCGTGCGCTGCCTGCCTTGGAAACACAAAGACAAACTTTTATTATTAGGCGATGCTGCCCATGCCATTGTTCCGTTCTATGGGCAGGGAATGAATTGTGGCTTTGAAGACTGCACCGTGCTCGACCAGCTGCTTGGCGAAAGCGATAACCTGGCCCAAGTATTTGCCGAGTTTGAAACCCTGCGCAAACCCAATGCTAACGCCGTAGCCGAACTGGCACTGATGAACTTTGTAGAGATGCGCGATAAGGTTGCCGACCCCATGTTTATCCTTCGCAAAAAGATAGAAGCTAAATTCAGTCAAAAGCACCCAACACTTTGGTTGCCTCTCTACAGTATGGTTACTTTTAGCGATATTCCGTATGCTGATGCACTTAATTTAGGGCAATGGCAAAACGGTATTATGGAGAAGGTAATGGCCCAGCCTAATATTACTGAGCGTTGGGATAGTTTGGAAATAGAAGAATATATGCATTCGTTGGTTAAGGAGTTTTCTTTGTAACTTTCTCGCCATGAAAAAATTGGTTACCATTTTGCTTGCGCTGGCATGCAATAGTCTATTTGCCCAGCTACCCGCTGATTTTGAATTGCTTTACAAGGTTAAAACCGATAGGGCGGGTGTTTTTGCCAGCAAGGTTGAGCGCGAGTTGATAACTGATATGGTGAAGGTTGGCCTTACCGATAGCATACTGCCCACCAAAACGGCCACCCACCAAACCCGGCTTTTTAACTGGATGCTGCGCTCCTTTGCAGGCTTGCGTTGGCGTGCTATTGATGGTAAAAAACACGCCATGGTAGGCACCTTAAAAGGGGGCATGTCTAGCCCATCAAAAGATTTTTTTACCGAGTATGATGTTACGTTCCAAATGTTTCAACACACGCCTAAATACCAGGCGTTGGTTAAGCAGGGCTATCAGGCACAACGCGATAAAATGCTCAAAGGGCGTAATTATCTGGAAAAGAAAGGCATTAACCCTGATACTTTGTCTGCCGCCAGCCTGGCCAATATGCGCATACACCCCGAGCATACCCCGTTAAAAAAGAACCGCGACTCGCTAAACAAATACTTTTTGCCCTGCCTGCCTGGCACTACTGTAGATAACCACCCGGCATGGAGTGTTACCAACCCAACCGTTGGTTGCTACGGGGCCTTTGTGTTAGATGGAAACCATAAAGGCAGCCCCGAAATTCATCCTTACGAGTGGCTTTGGTGGATGGATACCAAAGAGCGCACACCCAACAAACTGGTGTGGTACGCAGGCCTTATGCGCGAAGGCAGCAACCGCTTTTTACGCTGGAGCAAAAAGCCCCGCGTTGGCTTTATTAAAATACCCTTTGTGTTTGATGTTACCGATACCGTTAATACTATTAAGGTTGAGCATTTGGTTGTAGGAGATATGAAACCCGAAAGCTTAAGCAAGCTGGGTAACTATATACCTACCGATGCAAGTAACTTTAACAATGGCGCAGGTAGTATGGGTTTTTCGTATGGAAACAAAATCAAGTTTGATTTTGGAAAGCTGGATACCAAAGCTATTAAATGGTGGGTTACAACCGAAACTGACAATAAGCAGTTTATATGGGGCTACCTTAATATAGCTGTTAGTACTGATGATGTTTACGCCATCAGGGTAACTATGGAAGATTAATAAAAAAGTCCCTTTGCCGGGGCAAAGAGACTTTCTCCAAAGTAAATATATCGATACTATTATTTAGTCTTAAACATGTCTGCCGCTTCGCTGTCGGTAGCGCGTTCCATAGGCAGTGTAAGCTTAGCGCGTGCTTTGGTTTTAGCTTCCATCTGGCCTGCGTATACCGTACCAAATGCTTTAGATACAGCCACTATTTTAACCGGTTGGTTAGCAGGTATATTTTCAAATACAAAGTTGTTGCTGGAGAAACCTTGCTCAGGCT
>JAIXUZ010000223.1 GCA_027483285.1 Bacteroidota bacterium | reverse complement strand
TATTCAAAGTTTTCGGTAGCTACCTGCTCGGCAAAGCTTTTGCCTATGTTGCCACCAAGGCCTACGTTTAAACCAGCTTTGCGCAATGTTTCATACGTTAGCATGGTAGTGGTAGACTTACCGTTGGTGCCTGTAATAGCTACTAACGTTGCGTTGGTATAACGTGCCGCAAATTCAATTTCTGATATTACCGGAATGTTGTTGTTGTGCAGTTCTTTAATCAATGGCGCTTTATCAGGTATACCCGGCGACTTGATTACCTCCGTTGCATTCAGTATTAATTCTGAAGTATGCTTGCCTTCTTCAAACGCAATATTTTGTGCGGTAAGTTTGGCTTTGTATTGCTCTGCAATGGTCCCTTTATCGCTTACAAACACATCAAAGCCTTTGGCCTGTGCAAGTATAGCAGAGCCAACACCGCTTTCAGCAGCGCCTAAAATTACTATCCTATGTTGGGCTGTGTTGCTCACGGTTAGCGTATTTTAAGGGTTATGATGGTTAACATGGCAAGGGCTACACCTACAATCCAAAAACGTGATACAATCTTCGACTCGTGAAAGCCAAGTTTTTGGTAATGGTGGTGCAATGGCGACATTTTGAATATGCGGCGGCCTTCGCCAAAACGTTTTTTGGTGTATTTGAAGTAGCTAACCTGTAGTAATACAGATACGTTTTCTACTAAGAAGATTCCACATAAAATGGGTATCAACAATTCCTTGCGGATAGCGATAGCAAACACGGCTATAATGCCGCCTAAGGCAAGGCTTCCGGTATCGCCCATAAATACCTGGGCGGGGTACGAGTTGTACCACATAAAGCCTACACACGCCCCTACAAACGCACCAATAAATATGGTTAGCTCGCCCGTGTTGGGTATGTACATGATGTTCAGGTAATCGGCAAAAATGGCGTTGCCCGATACGTATGCGAATATGCCAAGCGTAACACCTATTATAGCAGAAGTGCCTGCAGCAAGGCCATCCAGCCCATCGGTAATGTTAGCGCCGTTAGATACAGCTGTTACAATAAATATTACAATAGGGATAAAAATTAACCATCCCCATTTACCATCAAGGCCTAACCATTCAACAATGCGGCTGTAGTTAAACTCGTGGTTTTTGGTAAATGGCAGCGTAGTTTTCATCGACTTTTGGTTGATGGCATAGGCTGGTTTACCGTCTATTTGCATTACGGTAATGTTGTTGCCTAGCTCACCATCCTGTATGCGCACCTGTGTTTCTACAGTAGCCGTTGGGCCTAACTTTGCTTTAATAGAATCTACGCGCATTTTAAGCGCTACGGGTAGTTCTCCTTCTTTGTAAATTTCTTTTACAACAACTGTTGGGCTGAAGTAAAGTACCAGGCCTACAATTATACTTATGGTAAGCTGGCCTGCAATTTTGTAGCGTCCTGCAAGGCCCTCCTTGTTCTTTTTAAATACTTTAATGTAGTCATCTAAAAAGCCGATTAGGCCTAACCAGATGGTTGACAAAATCATTAAGATGATATAAGTATTTTGCAGTTTGGCAAACAACAATACCGGTATAAGTATTGATGCAAGGATGATTAAACCACCCATAGTTGGTGTGCCTTTTTTGCTGCCTTCTCCTTGCAGGCCAAGGTCGCGCACTGTTTCACCAATCTGCCGGCGGCGTATATATTCAATAATGCGCTTGCCTATAATCAGCGATATAAACAGCGATGTTAGAATAGCCATTGCCGCACGGAACGAGATGAACTGAAACAGCCCGGCGCCCGGAAAATTAAATTGCTCGTCTAAGTATGTAAACAGATAGTACAACATTAGTTCTCCAGTTGGTTAAATGTTTCTTTCAATACTTCCATATCATCAAAAGGGTGTTTAACCCCTTGTATTTCCTGGTATTTTTCGTGGCCCTTACCGGCAACTAAAATGATGTCGCCATCTTTAGCCAAAGAAATTGCGGTGCGTATAGCCTCTTTGCGGTCTGTTACCTTCAGTGCTTTTTTGTAGTATGGCGGCTCTACACCGGCCTGCATTTGTGCCAGTATAGCTTCAGGGTCTTCGGTGCGTGGGTTGTCTGATGTCAGGATTACTTTATCGCTCAATTCGCAGGCGATTTTTGCCATCATTGGGCGTTTGCCTGTATCACGGTCGCCGCCACAGCCAACAACAGTAATAACCTGCTCGTTACGTGTGCGTATATCCTCAATGGTTTTTAAAACGTTCTCTAACGCATCGGGCGTGTGCGCATAATCAACAATAGCGGTAACACCCCCTTTTGATTTTATAAACTGGAAGCGCCCCTCAGGTGGAGATAGCGCGCTAAGTGCAGTTAACACATCTACTTTGCTTTCGCCCAACAATACAGCGGTAGCATATACAGCCAGTATGTTTGATGCGTTGAAGCTGCCAATTAGCTTAGTCCAAAACTCTTGGCCATCAATGATAAGGTGCAAGCCAATCAATTGATTTTCTAAAACTTTGGCTTTATAATCGGCCATGTTTTTTAGGCCGTAAGTGTAGCGTTTAGCCTTGGTGTTTTGCAGCATAAACATTCCGTTACGGTCGTCTGCATTGGTTAATGCAAAAGAGCCGTAAGGCATTTGGTCGAAGAATTTTTTCTTCGCATCACGATAGTTTTCCAACGTTCCGTGGTAGTCTAAATGGTCTTGGGTAAGGTTGGTAAATACACCGCCAATAAACTCTAAACCTGTAATGCGGTTTTGCGCGGCAGCGTGCGAGCTAACCTCCATAAACGCATAGGTACAGTTTTGGTCAACCATATCAGCCAGCAACTTGTTAAGGTTTACCGGGTCTGGGGTAGTATGTGTAGATGGGATAACCTCGCGGCCTATTTTATTCTCAACGGTAGAAATCAATCCGCATTTATGACCCAGCGATGAAAACAGATTGTATAATAATGTTGCACAGGTAGTTTTACCGTTGGT
>JAIXUZ010000317.1 GCA_027483285.1 Bacteroidota bacterium | reverse complement strand
TTTAGTAAAGAAACGGCCGTGCTTATGATGGCTGATTCGGTAGAAGCGGCCTCGCGTAGCTTAAAGTCAAAAGATCCCGAATCGCTAAACAGCCTGGTTGATACCATCATCCACCGGATGATAGAGGATGAGCAGTTTAACGAAAGTGACATCACCCTAAAAGACATTGATACCGCCCGCAAAATATTTAAAAAGATGCTGGGCAATATGTACCACGCAAGGATTGAATACCCAAAATAGGTTTTAGGTTTTAGGTTCTAGGTTTTAGCATTTCTATTGTCGCTCCTAGCACCTAACACCAAGAAGCTAGTACCTCAGAACAATGGAATTTACAGAACAATTTGCCCAACAACAAGACGCTAACGACAAGCTAAAAAGCTTCCGCGATAAGTTTTTACTACCAAAGCACAACGGGCAGCCGGCAGTGTATTTATGCGGCAACTCGCTAGGCCTTCAACCTAAAAATTTAGGAGAATATATTCAGGCTGAATTGGATGTTTGGGCCGAACTGGGTGTAGAAGGGCACTTTACCGACAGGGAGAAAACCCTGGCCGATGGTACCACCATCACCACCGGCAACTGGATGCCCTACCACGAGCGATTTGCTACCGATGTAAGTGCCATTGTAGGCGCTTTGCCAAGCGAGGTAGTGGTAATGAACCAGCTTACCGTAAACCTGCACCTGTTGCTAACCAGCTTTTACCGTCCTACTAAAGAGCGCTACAAAATCATCTGCGAGAAAAAACCTTTCCCCAGCGATAGCTACGCGTTTGAATCGCAGGCGCGGCTGCATGGCTTTGAGCCGGCCGAAGCAATTATAGAGATTGACTATACTGACGGCTATTATACCGCTACCCAGCAAATTATTGATACTATAAATAAGCATGCAAATGAGCTGGCGGTGGTTATTATTGGGGGCGTAAACTACTACAACGGTCAGTTGTATGATATGCAAGCCATTACCGAAGCAACCCACAAAACGGGCGCGTACTGCGGGTTCGACCTGGCACACGCTGCCGGTAACGTAGCCCTACAGCTGCATAACTGGAATGTTGACTTTGCCTGTTGGTGCAGCTATAAGTATTTAAACTCGGGCCCAGGTGGGGTAGCTGGTGCCTTTGTTCACCAAAAGCACCATAAGGCTAACCTACCCCGCATGGCAGGCTGGTGGGGCCACAACAAAGAAAACCGCTTTAAAATGGAGCCGGGCTTCTCCCCCATTGAGAGTGCCGAAGGCTGGCAGTTGAGCAACGCCCCCATCCTGTCTATGGCAGCCCACAGGGCATCAGTCGCCATTTTTGCTGAGGCAGGAATGGATGCATTAACTGCAAAAAGTAAGCAACTTACGGCCTACTTAGAGTTCTGTTTAAACCAAATAAATACAAACAATAGTTTCGAAATCATCACCCCAACTAACCCTGTAGAACGAGGCTGTCAGCTATCGTTGCTGTTTAATGATAAAGGCAGGGAAGTGTTTGATGCCCTAACCGCCAATGGCGTTATTGCCGACTGGCGCAACCCCAACGTTATCCGTATAGCGCCTGTACCGCTATACAATAGCTTTATGGATGTATATAGGTTTGCTAAAATCGTTTCTGAAGTAATTTAAAACCTTTGTCCGGTTACGGACAACGACCGGCATAGCGTTTCGAAATGGGGACCCGCAGAGAAAGCAAGCGTAAAAATCTGTGCTGTTTGAAGTCGCGAAGCGACGAGTTTACAGATTTTAGCGAGCGCCCTCTTAGCGGGTCATTGAGAAATGCAGCCGTTGATTTTTTGCTTCCTTTTTGATCAAGCAAAAAGGAAGTGCTGTCCGCATAGGACAATAATACCAAATATCATTTTAAACTATAAATTGCTTATTTACAAATACTTGTATATACACCTATAAATTTGCCTGCCCTATATTGCATGGCTAATATTTTTCCCGTACGTTTGTTTCATATCAATATATGTAGGCTTAATTTATTGAATTAAAAATTACGAGAAATGTCAGGAGTTAATAAAGTCATTTTAATTGGCAACGTTGGGAAAGACCCTGAAATTCGCCACATGGAGAATGGAACCAGCAAGGCTACTTTTCCGTTAGCAACTACCGAAACCTACCGCGACCGCGAAGGGCAGCGTATGGAGCAAACAGAATGGCATAACATAGTTTTATGGCGCGGCCTTGCCGAACTGGCTGAAAAATACATCCGCAAGGGTAAGCAACTATATATTGAGGGTAAACTACGCACCCGCTCGTGGGAAGACCGCGACGGCAACAAGCGCTACACTACAGAGATTATTGCCGATAACATTACCCTGCTGGGTGGCCTGCAAAGGCGCGAAGACCAACAAGGTGGGGCTGCAGCAGAGCCTGCTTACAACGCCGGCACTACCACAGCTGAGCCCGCACCGCCTGTAGAAGGCCCAACCGACGATTTACCATTTTAAGGCACTGATAAATAATAACTTAAAAGCTTATTAAACATTATTTGTTTGATAAGCTTTTTTGTTTTGGTTTACACCCTGTAGATTTTCTATATCTTTGTTTAGGTACAATTCACTAAATTTTGGAAGACAGTAGTATAAGTATATCATCACACAACCCTTATCAAACCCTGTTTGCAGTAGTGCTGCAAATATCTGTTAAGCCCTTTTCGTACGGTATAATTGTTATCGGGCTCATCATGCTATTACTGCTGGTAGGTTCTATGTTTTTCTCTGCTTCAGAAAACGCTTTTTTCTCTTTAGGCCCTACTGATACGGATAGTTTAGAGAATGATGATAGCAGCACCTCTACCCTTATTAAAGAACTGCTTGAAAGGCCTAAAAAGCTGCTGGCTACGATACTTATTGGCAACAACATTGTAAACGTAGGCATTGCCGTATTGTCTACCATCCTTATAGAACAATCGTTTGAGTTTCATAACGAAACCGTTAAACTGGTGATACAGGTTATTGCCGTTACGTTTATCATTTTACTGGTGGGCGAGGTTATGCCTAAAGTTTATGCCACCCAAAACCCGCTAAAAACAGCCCGCTTTTTTGCTTACCCACTGTTTGTTATAGAGAAATTATTTCACCCCTTAAGCTATTTAATGGTAAAGGGTACTGGCTTTTTAGATAAGCGTGTAAAACAAAACACCAGCCTGTCGGTAGATGAACTGTCGCAGGCCCTGGAAATGACCAACGAAAACAGCCTTGACCAGGACGAAAATAATATACTGCGCGGCATTGTAAACTTTGGTAATATAGAGGTTACCCAGGTTATGAGGCCCCGCATTGATGTTAAGGCTATAGAAACATCTGTTTCGTTTGACGAGATGCTGGCACAGGTTAAAGATTACGGCTACTCGCGTGTGCCTATTTACCGCGAAACATTTGACGAAATTTTGGGTGTGCTGCACATAAAAGACTTATTGCCCCACCTGCAACGCCACGACGATTTTGACTGGCTAACCCTTTTGCGCAAACCATTTTTTGTGCCTGAGAATAAGAAGATTGACGACCTGCTGAAAGACTTTCAGGCTAAAAAAATACACATGGCCGTAGTGGTTGATGAGTATGGCGGAACCAGCGGTATTGTTACGTTTGAAGATATTATTGAAGAGATTGTAGGCGAGATAAACGACGAGTTTGACGAAGAAGACATTACCTACACCCGGCTAGACGACCATAACTTTGTTTTTGAAGGCAAAACCCTGCTAAACGATATTTACCGTGTAACCGGTATAGAATCTGACGAATTTGATAAAGCCAAAGGCGAAAGCGAAACCATTGCCGGCTTTATACTGGAAATAACGGGCAGTATGCCCGTGCGTGGCCAGGAGATTGTTTTTAACGGTTATAAATTCAAAATAGAGTCGGTAGATAACAGGCGCATTAAGCGCATTAAGCTTGTCATTCCACAGGAAGGCATTGTAGGGTAATTTATTCTTAGATAAGCCCACTGGTAACTGTAAACTGGCAACTGAAAAATTCATACTTTTGTTTTTAATGAAGTTTACCGCGGGCGATATAGCCAAGCTTATACAAGGAACCGTTGAGGGCGATGCGTCGGCTGTGGTTAGTACCATTGCTAAAATTGAAGAGGGTGCAAAGGGTGCACTATCCTTTCTTGCCAACCCTAAGTACACCGAGTACATCTATACCACAAAGGCATCGGTAGTTATTGTTAATGCCGATTTTTTGGCCGAGCAAACGCTTAGCACTACGCTTATCCGCGTACCCGATGCTTATCAGGCGTTTGCAAAGCTGTTGGCGGTTTACAACCAGCACCAACAGGCACAGGCGGCTATAGAGCAACCATCGTTTATAGCCACTACCGCCACCATTGGCGATGGGCTTTACCTTGGGGCGTTTGCCTACATTGGCGAGAATGCCCAACTGGGCAAAAACGTAAAAATATACCCCGGCAGCTACGTGGGCAACAACGTGGTTATTGGCGATAATACCGTGCTTTACCCAGGCGTAAAGGTTTACGCCGAATGTAAAATTGGTGCTAATGTTACCCTGCACTCAGGCGTAATTGTGGGTGGCGATGGTTTTGGCTTTGCCCCCAATAGCGAGAATAACTACAACAAGGTGCCGCAAATAGGCAACGTAATTATAGAAGACCATGTAGAGGTGGGGGCTAATACTACTATCGACAGGGCTACCTTAGGGTCGACCATCATCCGCAAAGGCGTAAAGCTGGATAACCTGATACAGATAGCCCACAACGTAGAGATTGGTGAAAACACTGTTATTGCCGCGCAAACAGGTGTAGCCGGTTCTACCAAAATTGGTAAAAACTGCATGATTGGTGGGCAGGTAGGCATAATAGGCCACCTGGTAATTGCCGATGGTGTTAAAATAGCCGCCCAAAGCGGGATTGGCAACAATATTGATAATGAAGGGGAAATAATGCAGGGCTCGCCCGCGTTTGCAGTTGGTGAATACCGCCGTGCTTACGTTGGTTTCCGTAAATTGCCCGACTTAATGCAGCGCATAGCGATGCTGGAAAAAGAATTGAAAGAACTTAAAGCAAAATCGGCATAACGATACATGAGCGATAAGCAACATACACTGGCAGCGCCCGTTACCCTTACCGGCAAAGGCCTGCATACAGGGCAAGAG
>JAIXUZ010000408.1 GCA_027483285.1 Bacteroidota bacterium | reverse complement strand
ATATCGACAATGCCGCCGCGGACAGAAAACTGGCCGGGTTCGTATACGAAATCAACGCGCTCAAAGCTGTATTCAAACAACAACTCAGTAACAAAATCAATAGAAAGCTTAGTATTGATAGTTACCTTTAATGTATTGGTAGTAAGCTGGCTGCGGGTAACTACTTTTTCTAATAATGCCTCTGGATAGGTAACAATTATAAGCGGGTTTGGCGTGGCATTGATTTTATTCAAGGCTTCGGCACGAAGCAATACGTTTGCGTTGTCAATATCTTCGACCTCGTATGCCTTTTTGTATGAAGCAGGATAGTACAGGGAGATGTTATCGCCCATAAGGTTTTCTAAATCGTTGAGGAAGAAAGCAGCCTCTTCTTTATCGCTAACAATAACCATGTGGCTGCCCTGGGTTTTCTCTACCACCGAAGCCATAACAAAGGCTTTGGACGAACCCGAGAGGTTGTTTAGCTTGATGCGGGCTTGTGAATTTTGGGATATAGGCGCAATAAGGCCTGCCACCGCGGGCTGCCGGGCGTAAATTTTAAGGATGTCGATTAACTGCATAAACTACTACAAAGGTAAGCAGTTGGCAGTTGATAGTTGGCAGTTGGCAGAAAATAAATTAAGGGATAAATTAGCTGCTGGAATGTAGTAATGAGCATTAAACAATCAAATACTTAACATTGTATACTATTAAACCTAAATAGACTAGTTATGGAAGCTAAAAGCAACAAGAAAAAGATAAACAAGGTATCGATGCTGTTTAACCGCTTTTCTACGGTTGTGATACGGTTTACGGGGTCACCGATGGCGTTTGTGATTGCCTTTTGTGTAATACTTTGCTGGGGGTTACTGGGGCCTGTTTTTGACTATTCAGATACCTGGCAATTGGTTATTAATACCAGTACTACCATTATTACATTCCTTATGGTGTTTGTTATTCAACAATCGCAGAATAAGGATACAATGGCTATGCAACTAAAGTTAAACGAACTTATATCGAGCAGTAAAGACGCAAGTAACCGGTTGGTTGCTATTGAAGATTTGACAGAAGAAGAATTGATAGTACTTAAAAGATACTATACCAAACTGGCTAAGTTGGCAGAAGCGGAAGCTGAGTTACATACTACCCACTCTATTGACGAAGCGAAAGCTGTGCATGAGGCAAAGAAGAAGGGTGTTAAATAGTGTTTAATTTATAGCTGCTACCGAAGCCAATAGTATTGCAACCAAGGCCAGCATTAACAGGTAAACTTTTTTTTCTGACATATACATGCTTTAATAACGCATAGTTGCTGCAATTATTGTGCTACAATACATTAATTCAGCATATCTGTTTTATTTTCTATTACAGCCTGTATTTTTACCGGTACAGTTGACAGAAAATCAAGCTTAGTTTTCTCTTCAATAGCATCAACAGTAGTCTTGTAATGGTGCCATGGATTGGCACTTACGCTTTGCACGTTTGGCATATCTACCGCAATAACACGGGTGCCGGTGTTTATCCGTTTAACATCGTTAGGGCCGTTTGGCAGCACAACAATAATTTTCCAAACGTTAGAAGGAACTGTTATTTTACCTTTAGCAATATTAGTTTTTTTGTCTCCGTTTTTGTTTACTCCGCCTTTACCATACGCCCCGGCAATAATGTAAAGCTCATTCCCATCGGCTGCTAACTCGCGTGAATAATCTTCCAGTGCTTTCCAGGTTACCTGGTTGTTTTTAGACGCTTGGGGAATGATATTATCCATAAGAAAAGTAGCCTCATTATCGCCTACGCTACCGTCGCGGTCGTCTGACGGGCAAAGGTGCCCACGGTCGAAACCACTCCCGGTATAATCGCGCGTTGTTGCATGGTAAAAGTTTTTTGGCAAATCATTGTCCGATTTAAAATCAGTACTGCGCGGTGCATCGCCTTTCCATGCGCTGCTTAAATGCCAGCTTACCCAGTTAGCTCCTCCCCTGCTGTTGTTGTACGATAAGGTGTATTGAGGCCTTACTACAAGGTAATTATCCTTATCTGTTTTGCCTGCTGCTGATGGATTTCCCAACGCCATGTTCGCATCGCGTGTGGCGGGGTAAGTAACCTTTGTAGCAACGTTTTGAACCTGCTTACCTGACGGGCTTAATAGTACTATCAGTATAACAATACAAATAGCAATAGCGAAAAATAGTAACAGGTTTTTTGTGGAGGGTTTCACGGGATAAAGATAGAATTCTACTTATTTCCATTTGCTAATCAGCTAATCAACCAATCAGCTAATTGAAGGTTATTTTGTTCAAAAAAACTGACTACTGACCTCTGACTACTGACTACTGAATAGTATCTTTGTTCTATGCCCGTTTTCTCCCATTTACACGTACACACCCAGTATAGTTTACTAGACGGCGCTGCCGATATTAAGAAGCTTTATAAGAAGGCTATGGCCGATAATATGCCCGCGTTGGCTATTACTGACCACGGCAATATGTTTGGCGCTTTTGAGTTTGTGGCTGAGGCTTATAAGCATAAGGTGAACCCTGATGACAAGAACAGTCCGCTAAAGGTGAAGCCTATTGTGGGGTGTGAGTTTTATGTTGTAGACCACCGAGAGAAAAAGCAGTTTACTAAAGAGGCGAAAGACAAACGCTACCACCAGCTGATGTTGGCCAAGAATGCCGAAGGGTATAAAAACCTGGCCAAGCTATGTTCGCTGGGATATATTGAGGGCTTGTACAGCAAGTGGCCACGGATTGATAAGGAGCTGATATTGAAATACCATAAGGGCCTTATTGCAACCACGTGTTGTTTAGGTGCGTCTGTCCCCCAGGCGATATTAAGTAAGAGTGAAGACGAGGCGGAGAAAGAATTTTTGTGGTGGCTGGATTTGTTTGGCGAGGATTATTATGTGGAGCTTCAACGCCACGATATACCTGAACAGGACACTGTAAATAAAGTATTGCTGCGTTTTGCTGCCAAGCACAACGTTAAGGTTATCTGCAGTAACGACAGTCATTATGTAGACCAGGAAGACTCTAACGCCCACGATATTTTACTGTGTGTGAATACGGGCGACCTGAAGAGTACCCCGATTGCAACGGACGAAGAAGGCGGCCGTGGGTACCGTTTTGGTTTCCCTAATGACCAGTTCTTTTTTAGGACTACTGAGCAGATGGGCAAAGTGTTTGCCGACCTGCCCGAAGCATTGGATAACACCAATGAGATTGTAGATAAGGTAGAGCTGCTAAAGCTTACCAAGGATATATTAGTTCCGGAGTTCCCTATTCCGCCGGGATATTTAGATGCCGATGAGTACCTGCGCCACTTAACATACGAAGGTGCACATAAGCGTTACGAAGAGATTACGCCCGAGATAAAAGAGCGCCTGGATTTTGAGTTGCACACGATTAAGACGATGGGGTTCCCCGGGTACTTTTTGATTGTGGCTGACTTTATTAAATCGGGACGTGATATGGGTGTTTATATAGGCCCGGGCCGTGGTTCGGCAGCGGGATCGGCAGTGGCGTATTGCATAGGTATAACAAACATCGACCCCATAAAATATGAGTTACTGTTTGAAAGGTTCCTGAACCCGGAACGTAAGAGCATGCCCGATATTGATACGGACTTTGACGATGAGGGTCGTGGAAAAGTATTGAACTATGTAATTAATAAATACGGTAAAAACCAGGTAGCCCAGATTATTAACTACGGCACTATGGCGGCTAAGTCTGCCATTAAAGACGTATCTCGTGTTATGGAGTTACCACTAGCTGAAGCTAACGTATTAGCTAAGCTGGTGCCCGACAGGCCGGGAACGAAGTTGAAGGATGCCATTGATGGCGTTGCTGAATTAAAGGAGATTTATAATAAGCCTAATGACCCGCGGGCTGCCGTTTTAAGGGAAGCCCTGAAACTGGAAGGATCAGTAAGGGGAACGGGTATACACGCATCGGCGGTAATTATCGCGCCTAGTGATTTGATGGAGCATATTCCATTATCGGT
>JAIXUZ010000369.1 GCA_027483285.1 Bacteroidota bacterium | reverse complement strand
TTTAAATCCGTTAAATCGCCGTACTGCTTGTTAATGTCTTCGTGGATGATTTTAATGTCTCCATCGTTTACGTAGTAAAGTATCTTCTGGTCAAGCAACGGGTCGGTGGGTATGCTTATTTTGGCAATGGCATAAAGGTATAGGTCGAAGAAGTTGCCATACTTTTTATGTAGCGAATCAATTTGGCTGTTAACGTTGTTATTGTTAATCTTAAATAAGTCCTGGTCAAGGCGTTTAAAGTTTAGCTCTATCAGCTTTTCTTCCTCCTCAGCCGGAACTTCTGCTTTAAACCTGTCGGCAGGATTATTAGGCCCACAGGCTATTAATAGCGTAAGACTGAAATAAAAAAGGATGTGGCGTACTTTCATCGGGCGAAATTCTTTAATATTGCCTAAACTTAAACGTGCAAAAGTATGAAAAAAGCGCTAGTTGCATTAATGCTGTTAACAACGGTATGCTTGAACGCCCAGGAATTTAAAAAGTTCAGGTTAGGGTTAAATGTGGCTCCAAATTTGGGTTGGATTAAGCCAAACGATAAGGACTATTTGGCCGATGGTGTTCGTGCGGGTATTGGCGGCGGCTTGGTAATGGATTTTTACTTTGCCAAAAACTATGGTATCACTACAGGAATACAAATTATGAACGTTGGTGGTAAAGTTATTAATGAGGGTGCAGGTTATTCTTTTAAAAGCACCTTTAAAAACCAATATGTGCAACTTCCGTTTGCCTTAAAAATGAAGACCAACGATTTTAGTGGTTTCAATATCTACGGCCTTTTTGGGGTTACTGCAGAGTATTGTTTCAGGGCTAAATATGATTACAACTACAACATTGGTGGTTTAAGCGTTAGCGATGAAAATCTTGATGCCAAGGATGATGATTTGGTAAGGTCGCTGAGGTTAGGTTTACAAATGGGCTTAGGTACAGAGTATAATATTGCAGGCTCTACATCGTTGTTTTTTGGTGTTACATATAACAATGGCATTGTTGGTGCCTACAAAAATACAGATACAGGCAATGGTAACACTGCCAGCCAAGGTAACCTTAATTATTTTGCACTAAACTTAGGCGTATTGTTTTAACAGTAATCAAACTAACTTTACATCCCGGAACAGATAACCTGTTTCGGGATTTTTTATTATAGATTATGCGCATAGCTCTGGCACAAATTAATTACCACATTGGTAATTTTGATGATAACTTAAGTAAGATGGAAGCCGCTGTTGCCAAGGCAATAGCTGATAAGGCCGACCTGGTAGTTTTTGCCGAACTGGCAGTATGTGGCTACCCTCCGCGCGATTTTCTTGAATTTGCCGATTTTATAGAGCGTTGCCAGGCATCAGTAAAAAGGCTGGAAGTATTGTCTGCTGATATAGGTATTATTGTTGGCTCGCCGAGTGTGAATCCTAAAATAGAAGGCAAAAACCTGCACAACTCTGCCTACTTTTTAAGTGGCGGTAAAACCATTGGGGTAGCCCACAAAGCCCTGCTGCCCAACTACGATATTTTTGATGAATACCGCTACTTCGAGCCCAATACCGTTTTTGAATGTATTGTGTTTAAAGGCAAAAAAATAGCCCTTACCGTTTGCGAAGACCTTTGGGATATTGACGAGGATGATAAGCTGTACGTTATAAGCCCTATGCAAGAGCTTGCCAAACAGCAACCCGATTTGATGATTAACATCGCGGCATCGCCATTTGATTATGAGCATGCAGCCGAGCGCGAACGGGTACTACGTAAGAATGCATCAACTTATAAATTGCCGCTGCTGTATGTAAACCATGTAGGCGCACAAACCGAATTAATATTTGACGGTGGCTCTGTATTTGTTGGGGCCGATGGGGAGGTTAACAGCCGCATGAAGTTTTTTGAAGAAGACTTTGCCGTATTTGATACCGAAAAAGTAATTGATGAAGATAACTCTCCCCCTAAAGTAGGGGGAGTAACCGCAGGGGGAGGGGATACTAGCTTAGCTTTAGAAGATAATTCTATAAAACTCATCCACGATGCTCTGCTTCTAGGTATTAAAGATTACTTTAAAAAGCTTGGCTTTACTAAGGCTATATTGGGACTTTCGGGTGGTATCGACTCTGCCGTAACACTTGTATTGGCAGCCCGCGCTTTGGGTGCCAATAATGTGCTATCGGTTATGCTACCCTCTGAGTTTTCTACCGGGCATTCGGTATCAGACTCTGTGGAGCTTTGCCAAAATTTAAAGTCGGAGGTATATAACATACCTATAGAAAAGCCCTTTAATAGTTTTAGGGAGGTGCTGGCCCCATACTTTCAGGACTTACCCTTTAACGTTGCCGAAGAAAACATGCAGGCACGTAGCCGCGCGGTTATCCTCATGGCATTGTCTAACAAGTTTGGCTATATACTGTTAAACACATCAAACAAAAGTGAGGCTGCCGTGGGTTATGGTACGCTGTATGGCGACATGTGCGGTGGTATTTCAGTACTGGGCGATTTATACAAAACGCAGGTGTATGAGCTGGCCCGATATATAAACAAAAATGGCGAGGTAATACCGGAGAATATCATTACCAAAGCCCCATCAGCAGAGCTTCGCCCTAACCAAAAGGACAGCGATTCGCTACCTGATTACGATATACTGGATAAGGTACTTTACCAATACATAGAAAAGCGCCAGGGGCCACGTGAGCTAATAGCTATGGGCTTTGACGAGGCATTGGTAGCCCGTGTGCTTAAACTGGTAAATATGAATGAGTATAAGCGCCACCAAACGCCACCTATCTTACGTGTATCTGCCAAAGCCTTTGGCCAGGGCCGCAGGTTACCTATTGTGGGGAAATACCTTTCTTAAATTCAGAATGCATAATTCAAAATTCAGAATTGATTTCTGAAAGAGGCCACATTATGCATTTAGCATTATTTTTACAATCAATTTCCTATTCAGGTTAATATCATTACCTGTCAGGGTTACAATATACACCCCTGCTGCAACTTATGTTAAATCAGTAGTTTTAGCGCAGGTGGCATTAACCGCTATATCTTCGGTATACACCAACCTTCCATTAACAGTAATAATATTTACTTGCTTGGAAACTTCTATTGTATAGATTTTTGCAACTATATAAGCAATGTTTATTCTTTTTGCATTGTAATAAATTGATTACTTTTTTTGCTGCCTATTGTGCCCTTCATAATATGGCTTATTTTTACCGGTATGAAACTAAAGACATTTACTTTGTTTGGCATAGCAGTATTGCTCTTTGCAGCCTGTAAAAAGGATGATAACGATACTACCCTAAACCAGAAAATATCACGCCAGTGGCAAATAGATAAGTACTATGGCGGTGGTATAGACTCTACCTTGCAGTTTGGCTTTGTGTTTGGTGGCTACTGGATAGATATTAAAACAGGTGGTAATTATACAGAACGCTATACTCCAGCTTTTAGCCCTACAAGGGTAGTTAACGGCACATGGGCCTTTTTAAACAATGGTACGTACTTTCAGCAGGTAGACTCATCGCAAACAAGGGTGTTTACCTTGCTAAGTTTAGAGGATGACTACCTTAAGCTGAAAAATCCAAATAAAGACCAACAATTTTGGTTAAAACCCAAGCCATAAAAATAAATTTGGTAGCATAGCCTAATTTTGTACTTTTGCCGCCAACAATTTCAGCCCGCCGGTGAGGTGGGTGAGAGGCTGAAACCACCAGTTTGCTAAACTGACGTACGGGGTCAACCTGTACCGCGGGTTCGAATCCCGCCCTCACCGCAAACATTTCAAGAAGCAACCCCAAGTATTTGGGGTTGCTTTTTTGTTTTGAGTTGCGCTTGAAGTATGCTTCAATAAGCAACGAAAGACAAAAATGGAAACAACACGAAGTGTTGCTTCTTGAAATGTTTTAGCCTCCCCGCAAGGGATCACGCCAGTAATCCTCAATAAGCAACGAAAGACAAAAATAGAAACAACACGAAGTGTTGCTTCTTGAAATGTTTTAGACTCCTCCCAAAGGAATCACGCCAGTAATCCCACCATATGCAATTGTTATAGCCACCCCCAACGGGATCACGCCAGTAAATCCTACGAGAATACAATGCTAAGCTTGTTCAACCCTAAAAAAATAAACCCCGATAGTTGCCTGCCGGGGTTTATTAGTTATGTGTTTTATGATAATTAACCTTCCATGTATTTATTAGGGGTAACACCAAATTTCTTCTTAAAAGCCGATATAAAGTGGCTGGCATTGTTGTAGCCAATAGAAAAGCCAACCTCTTTAACCTGGTGCTTGCGCTCTTCCAGCATTTTGCGGGCCGTTTCCATACGCAAATCGTTTAGGTAGCCATATACGGTATTGCCATATACCTGTTTAAAGCCCACTTTCAGTTTAAACTCGTTAAGGCCCGTAATCTTTGATATTTCGGGTAACGATGGTGGGTTAGCCATGTCTTTCTCCAACAACTCGCGTACGTTGTGTATGCGGTCAATATCCATATCGTTGGCAACATAAGGGCATTCAGCGGCTGTAACTGCCGACCGTTTACTTTGGTCAAGGTAGAGGCTGAAAAACTCCAACACCTTACCTTTGCGGTATAGCTGGCGGAAGGGCGGGTTTATCTGGCTTGCTAATAGCTGTGTTACCACTACCGACATTGACGGGCTCAATACACCTTGTATCGCAGGGTCGCCACCGCGCATAGAGCGGCTTAGGGTTTCAAACGATGTACGGTCGGCCATATTAGGGCCCGGCATAAAAAACTCATGCAGCTTTTTAAGCGATATTAGTTGCAACAAGGCTTTCGCCCCCGGCTCTAAGTATAACTGTAAGGTAGCCTTAGCGCGTGGGTAAGCAAAAAAGCGGAAAGCAGAGGTATCTATTGCCTTGCTGGTATTGTTGATAGACTCGCCAAGTACAACCTTACCGTTTAGGGTAAAAAAGAAGTACATCATTGGTAATTCCGTTTCAAAGCTAAGCGTAGTGCTTTCTGTTGAAAGGTTGGTGAAGGATAGCAGCGCCAGGCCTTCTTCCAAATTGTCAACATCAACACCTGCCGGGGTTAAAACGTTTTCAGCGGTAAGCGCCAAATCAGTAACCACCTCACCAAACGCCTTTGTGGGCATTGTGTGCATCGGGTTACCAGTATGTTGTGCCTTATCAATCATTTCAGTATACAAATATACATTGGTTTGCGGTGCTAATAAATGACTTAAGTCACTATTTTGTTCAGATTGGTTGTAAATATCCATCCTGTTAATTACCGCTAAAAAATTTCGCCCCAAAAAACAACACCGCCAACCATATAAGCCCTTTTATTAAAAAGAACATAAAGCCAATAAAACCGAGTTGTTTAAGCCGCTTTTTCCAATTTGCCTTTCTTCCATTTTCTTCACTTTCCATCAACTCGCTACCCGTTGTTTGCATATTGCAATAGTTTATTTAGAATGATTCTAAAGACAAAAGTAATGCCTGATACAATACTCTCCAACAAAAATTTTAGAAAGTTTCTAAATAAGATTTCAATCGCCTACTGTTGTAGCAAAATTTCAAC
>JAIXUZ010000201.1 GCA_027483285.1 Bacteroidota bacterium | reverse complement strand
CGTTGTAGTCAACAAATGAACCATCGTCTGCAATAGCTATACCGCCACCGTTGGTATTATCTATATTAGCAAATAAACGGGTAGAAGTACCGTATTGTTCTGTATAGCTATCAAAGATATTGCTACCCTCGCCGCCACCGCCAACTATAAAATCAGCCCAGTAGGCATTGCCATCTCCATCAGAGGTAAGAACTTTGCCTGCACCTTGGCTGCCATCTACATACTTAAAAGTACCGTTAAGGTCTAACGTAGCAGCAGGTGTTTCAACGCCAATACCTACATTTCCATTTTTAAGAATTGTAAGTGCATTATGGCGGTTGCCTGATGTACCATTGCCTATGCTAAATAAACGGTCATTAGCATCGTATGAATTAGTGCTATTAGGGGCATAATCAGTAGCAAACATACCAATGGTAGTTTCGGAAAAAGATGGGGCAGTATTAAAAGTGCCCATAGCAGTTGAAGCAATACCACTAGCAGCTGAGCCATGTCCAATAGCTGTTGAATAATCTCCGTCGGCTATTGTACTAGTACCCATAGAGGTTGAATTTTCTCCGTTGGCTGCTGTATTGCTACCCATAGCTGTTGAATTTAATCCGCTGGCTATTGTAGAAGCGCCTATAGCAGTAGATTGATTCCCTGTAGCAGATGTAGAAGCGCCCATGGCTGTTGATGCCAATCCACTAGCAATTGTATTAAAACCCATAGCAGTTGAATAAGTTCCACTGGCAGTAGTAATAATACCCATAGCAGTAGAGTAACCTCCGTTGGCTAATGTATTATAGCCCAATGCAATTGCATTAGTGCCTGAAGCCACGTTAGTTATATGACCTGCTGTAAAAGTGCCAATTACCTGTAAGTTAGCAGATGGGTCGTCTACACCAATACCTATATTACCATTATGGCCAGAAATGTAACCACCATTGTTACCTAACTTAATACGGCCATACGTAGGGTCTTGCACGCCGATAACGCCCATGGTATTGCCTTCGCTTACATCCCATAGCTCAGTATCGTCGCTTAACCGTATTTGAGGGGCGTTATTTCCGCCTTCAATATGTAGTTTTACCTGAGGGTTGCCTTCGCCTATACCAACATTACCACCAGCATTAAAAATATTGCTGCTGCCGGTTTCCCAATTAGAACCATTCCAGTACGGGGTGTTACCTTCTGATGAACCCTCTTGTAAGTAACCTGTAGGGCCTTGCGCTCCGTCTAAACCGGCAGGACCTTGCGGACCTTCAGGGCCTTGCGCACCATCTAAACCGTTTATGCCATTAATGCCATCAATACCGGCAGGACCTTGCGGACCTTCTGGGCCTTGCGCACCATCTAAACCAGCTACGCCTTGCTCACCTTGAGGGCCTTGAGGACCAATCTCACCAATAAAACCTTGGGCACCTTGTGGTCCTTGTGGACCTTGTGGACCAACAGGGCCTTCTAAACCTTCAGGACCCATTGGGCCTTGCGGGCCTTCAGGGCCTTGTGCCCCTTGTTCACCTTGCGGACCTGCAGGTCCCATCTCGCCAATAAAACCTTGGGCACCTTGTGGGCCTTGTATACCTTGTGGTCCAACAGGTCCTTCAATACCCTCTGGTCCCATAGGGCCTTGTGGGCCTTCTGGTCCCATTTCGCCTTGTGGGCCTTGTGCGCCTTGCTCGCCTTGTGGGCCGGCAACACCTTGCTCACCTTGTGGTCCCATTGGGCCAGCTGCGCCATCTAAGCCATTAATACCTGCAATACCTTGCTCGCCTTGTTGACCCTGTGGTCCAGCAATGCCTTGCTCACCTTGCGGTCCGGCAACACCTTGCTCACCTTGTGGGCCTTGTGCGCCATCTATACCGGCAATACCTTGCTCACCTTGTGGGCCTTGTGCGCCATCTAAGCCGTTAATACCGGCAATACCTTGCTCGCCTTGTGGGCCTTGTGGACCAATTTCGCCTTGCATACCCATTGGGCCTTGTTCACCTTGCAAGCCTTGTAAACCCATGTTGCCGGGTGCTCCTTGTTCCCCTTGCGGGCCTATAGGGCCGGCAACACCTTGCTCACCTTGTAAGCCTTGCAAACCCATTGGGCCAGCAACACCTTGTTCGCCTTGCGGGCCTTGAGGTCCCATCTCGCCTTGTGCGCCATGTGCCCCCGGGAAACCCTGAACACCCATTTGGCCTTGTGGGCCTTGTGGACCCATAGGGCCTGCTACACCAGTAACACCCATTAAACCTTGTGGGCCTTGGGCTCCTTGTGGACCCATTGGGCCTACAGCACCATCGGCACCGGCAGGGCCTTGTGGTCCTGCAACGCCTACAGCACCATCGGCACCGTTAGCTCCGGCAGGGCCTTGTGGGCCTGTTAAACCTTGCAAGCCTTGTGGGCCGGCAGGGCCTTGCGCCCCTTGTATACCTTGCGGGCCTTGTGGTCCGTTTGCTCCGTTAATACCATTTAAACCAGCTGGGCCTGTTGGGCCTTGGGGGCCAGGGGTGCCGCTACCTTTTACCTTACCTGCATAAAATGCGTAAGGCACACTATATAGTTGCATAATGCCAATAGGGGTAAAACCTCCATTGCCAAGATCCATCTCTATTTGAATAAACTGGTTTGATTGGTCCCAGGGTATTGAATAGAGGTCGGTATGTAAACCGCCTGCATATTGGCCCTGGCCAATTACTAAGTTAAATAAACCAAATTGGTTGGTGTGCACATCGTAATGTATCTCCCTGTATTGGGGCGTGTTTACGGTTGTGTCTGATAAAACATTTACACGTACGTTAAATGTTTGGTTGGCAAGTACGCTTCCACTTGCATTGCGGGCTACCGCTTGGTAATTAAATCCATTTGGTGGTATTTGCTGGGCTTTGGCCGACATGGTAACCATTAGGGCAAAAGCAGCGACCGAAATGTACTTAATCATTTTGTCACGTTTTTTCATCTTTATGTTGTGGTTTGGTTTGACAAGGCTAAATTCTATCAATCAAATAATTGCCTAAAACCTAAACACTCCTTACATTTACTCATGTAAGTTATTTGCTGCTAATAAGTTATGTTTAATCATAAGTAATTGATTTTCAATTGTTAGATTTTTTTAAAATGCAACATATTAGCAGTATGTAAAACCCTATTTTTTAATAAACTACCTTTGTAATTATGAAAAATTTACTCTCGGCATTATTCATATTAGGTGTTTTAACTACAGGTTTTGCCCAAGAACCTCTTTATAAACTAAAAGGACACGCTGATTTAATAACCGGAGTTGCCTTTGCTGATGATTCAAAAACACTGGCTTCTGCTGGCTCATGGGAGAACAAGGTGTTTATATGGAACGCCGCTGGAGCCGCACAAATAAAGACTATACCTGTTACCGGCCAGTGTATGAGTGTGGCTTACTTAAGTAAAAGCAAACTAATAGCTACATCGGGCAACGATCTACTAATTCTGGACACTGATAAAGGCAGTATTGCTAAAACATTTAAAGGCCATACAGAAACAGCATGGCACGTAGCTCTAAATAAGTCTAAAAACCTTATTGCAACTGGTGGTTGGGATAATAATTGCATTATTTGGGATATTAAAAAAGGTAAGAAGAAGAAAGTGCTTACGGGCCATACCAGCTATATAAACCGTGTTTCTTTTTCTGTTGATGGCACGCAACTGGCATCAGCAGCCGAAGATCGAACCGTTAAAATTTGGGAAGTTAAAACTGGCAATTTGGTTAAAACCCTTACCGACCATACTACTGCTGCCAGCGAGGTTGTATATAGCCCTAATGGTAAGTTTATGGCAACGGGTGGCGATGATAATGCCGTATTTATATACCGTACTGATACCTACGAGCGTGTAGCTACCACACCGCCCCAAAAAGATAAGGTCAGGGCCTTGGCTTTTGACCCTACAAGCTCTATGCTGGCGGTAGGTGCAGGCTCTGATGCTAAAGAGGTTAATGTTTATTCTACAGAAACGTGGACCAGGGTAATTAAACTTACAGGGCCCGATAGCTTTGTAAACAACCTTACCTTCTCGCCCGATGGTAAATACCTGGCCGGTGCATCGTCAGATAAAAACGTGTATATATGGGATGCCGCTAAATTCCCTAAAGTAAATTAGTTCTCAGGGTAACTAAGCACTATACAAGACCTTCCCACACATGTGGGTTTGTAACAGGGGCCGTAATTACTATGGCCTCTTTTGTTATAGGATGGATAAAGCGCAGCTCGCGGGCATGCAGGCAAATAGACCTGTCAGGCGTCCCGTGGTCTGACCGGTACTTCTTATCCCCCTTAATAGAGCACCCAATTTTTGATAATTGCGCCCTTATTTGGTGCGTACGTCCTGTTATAGGCTTAATCTCTAGTAGGCTGTACTTTTGGTTGCTATTGATTACTGCGTAGCTTAATATGGCTTCCTGCGTATCGTGGCCGGGTTTGTCAAATGCCGTTGTAATATTGGTCTTTTGGCTTCGCTTTAAATAGTGGGTAAGTATAGCTTCGGGTTCGCGCGGCATACCTTGCACCAATGCCCAATAGGTTTTCTCTGTTTCGCGCTGCTTAAACTGCTCGTTCATGCGGGCAAGGCCCTTGCTGGTTTTAGCAAAAAGCACCACGCCACTCACCGGCCTGTCTATGCGGTGTATTAACCCCACAAACACGTTGCCCGGTTTATTATAGGTACGCTTAAGGTATTCCTTAAGGTGTTCCGTCATGGGTACATCGCCTGTAATATCACCTTGCGTAATCTCGCCCGGCAGCTTGTTTACAGCTATCAGGTGGTTGTCCTCATATAATATTACAGGCTTATACATTTTGCTTATTTTCTAATTAACTCTACTCAATCCTCACTTCTCACTCCTCAAAAAGGTACGCCAGTACCACCTTGCAAAATTCTTCCGGCTTATCAGCCTGCACCCAGTGCCCTGCTCCTTCAATAGTTTCTATTACCGCGCCTGGAAAGTGCATTTGTATATCAGCCACCTCAGGCCCTTTTATATAGTCCGATAGTTCACCACGCACAAACAGCGTGCTGCCCGCAAATACATGGTCGGGACTAAGGGCTTCGTTCAAATGGTCTATGGTATCTGCCAGCACTTGCAGGTTGGGCCTCCAGCCTAAACGCTCCTTCGTTTCCCAGTAAATATTCTTAAGCACAAACTGGCGTAGCCCAAAGTTAGGCAGGTCTGGCGTAAGGGCTTCATCAGCCTCTTTGCGGCTTTTCAGCGTGTCAAAATCCAGCTTAAGCATAGCCTCTACCACCGGCAGGTTGCTATGTTCGTATATGCCGGGCATCATGTCTATCACCACCAGTTTTTCTACCCTGTCAGGATGCTCGCACGCAAAAAGCATGGCAGTTTTTCCACCCATAGAGTGGCCCATTATTATTGCTTTCGCTATGTTTTGGGTATCCAGAAATTCCAGCAGGTCATCCACCATAGCCGTATAGCTATGCTCACTATCGTGCCCAGATTCCCCATGGTTACGGGCATCTAAAAGGTAAACCGTATAGTGTGGCGCAAAGTAGTTGCGCGATAGTGATACCCAGTTATCTGAACTGCCTAAAAAGCCATGCAGTATAACCAGTGCAGGGCCTTCGCCCATCTGCTTAAAATTAAGCTGCATCTACTTATTGGCTAAATTTCATTTCAATAGCCCCCATGCGCACAAGGTCGCCATTGCGTAGGGCCTGCTTGGTAATGCGCTTGCCGTTTACAAAAGTGCCATTGGTGCTATTAAGGTCGGTTAGCACATATTGTCCGCCCTCAAAATTAATCTGAGCATGGCTACTCGATATGGTTTGCTCCTGGATTACAATAATGTTGCTATCCTTACGGCCTATTGATATTTGCGATGGCTTAAGGGTATACGTTTGTTCACCGCCACTTAAATATACTTTAAGCGTGGGGGCCGCAGTAGCGCCAGATATTATTGTCTTCTTAGGGTCGTTCTTTACAATCTCGCCTGGGTTGGTAAGCTGCCTGCGTTTTATCTCATCTTGCATGCGCAGGTTTTTCTCCTCCATCTCCTTAAAGCGCTTAGCTTCTGCATCCGATTTTGATTTACGTTTTTGCCTTTGGCGCATGGCCACGTAAATAGATAGGCCTATTAAAGCAAGCACTATTATAGATATAACAATGTACAGCGTAAGGTTTAAAAAGCTTCCACCGCCTTTAGGGGCGGTAAACAGGGCTGTAGCGCGCTCGCCTTTGTATTCTATTTCTACCTTATGTTCTTTGCCGTCAGTGTCTGCTGCAGTATTGTAGCTAAGCTCGCACTGTTGGTTTTGGCCCGCTTTTTTAGTAAAGCTGGCTACAAAATCTTGTATGTAGTTAGATACGTCAGACGATGATGCTACCGTGCGGCTTTCTCCATTCGTTTGGTCGCTTATGCGTTTAAGGTTATCGCCGGCATAGCGGTTAGCGGTTTGGTATACAAGGCTGTAAACAGGTATAGCTGTTTTTTGTGCTTTTGATATTACATCCTCTGCCCTTATTGGCGATTTTGTGCTATTTATTGCTGATGAGATAACAATCAAAATACGGTCGGCAGGCAGGTTGCTGCGCGATGCTATGTAGTCTAAACACTCATCAATCCCTTTAAACACATCGGCACGTTTTACGGTGTCTTTGCTATCGGTAAGTTGGTTACTAATGTCGTAGCCAAGCGCTTTGTTATCAGCCGTAAATTCAAAGCTTAGTTGCTTAAAGGCTTTACCATCGGCTTGTGCGCGGTTAAAAGAGCCTACGTTTAAAAGCTTGTTTTCATTCAGCGTTAGCAGGGCCTCAGATAAGCCTGTCTTGATATTTTGTAACGGCACACCGGTGGTGTAGTAAGAGTTTTCTACCAGTAAAAAAACAGCTGTTTGCTTATTGTTAGAGTTTTCCTGCACCAGCTTAAGGGTAAACTCCAGTGGGGTGCCGTCTTCAATAACTTTAAAGTCGGTTTTTTGGGGCTGCTCGTTCGATTTTACTGATACCACCGTTTTTACTTCCGGAAACTTGGTAGTATCCGTTGGGCCTATCTGAAAGTTTTGTGCAAATAGCCCTGTAGCCCATAATACAATTGCCAACGTGGCAGCAATATGTTTCATCTTACTCATATCGTAAAGGTAGAAAGAAATTAAACAGCTGAACGGAATCGGAAAACCGTGTTCCCCAATTTTATCATGTCGCCATCGGCCAGGTTGCCCTCGTCGGCTATAACATCGTTTATAAACGTACCGTTGGTAGATAGTTCGTCCTTATACTTAAACGTCCCTAAGCGGAACAATATGGTTAAGTGTTTAGATGATATGGAAGCATCGTTAGCCAGCACAATATCATTGCCTGCTTCGGCACCAATGCTGTTGCGCCCTTCAAATAGCTTAAAGTCAACCCCGTTATCATCTATGGTGTACGATACCAGCCAGCCAACCAGCTTGCGGCTGTTGCGCACCTGCCCTAGTTGAATGATTGGTTGGTGTTCGGGCGCGTTTACTATGCGGGTTTTATCAAGGCTACCCTCATTGCCTGTTGCAGGTGGGGTAAAAATTTGCGTTTTGTCGCTATTGTCACCACCACCGGAGTGGTGTATAACGGTTTTATCGTCGTTCACTACGTTGGGTATTTGGGTGTTTTGCAGTTTAGGGCAATAAGGGCAGTCGCTCAGCTGCTCATTATAGTAATGTCCGTTAGGGCAAAGTTTAAAATTATCCATGGTGTAATTTTACGCAAAGTTCATACTTTCCGTTCAATTAATAAAATTGCTTACTTGCAGCCTCAAATATGCGCTATTTAAGCTTAATAACATTTTTAACCTTTTTTTGCCCCATTTTGTTGCTTGGGCAGGGCAGAGGCTGGGCTCCTGGTTATGTGGTTACCATTCAGGGTGATACTTTTAAAGGCACCATAAAGTATGGCAACAACATACTGTCTGATGCTAAATACGATGCCTGTCACATTGTAAAGTTCAAAACCACACGTGGCATCCGCATCAATTTTACCCCGCAGTTTACCCGGTGCTACAAGCGTGGAAACGATTTTTACCTTACCTACAAAACCCTGTTGGCTGGCCAAACATGGGCGGTATTTATTAAACAGGTAGCTTTTGGCCCAATAGACCTTTACTATTACTATGGCGAGCGTAAAAGCTTTATGTACTTCCTTAAAAAGCCATTCAACAACTTTTTAATATTACAAAGCGATGATGCCG
>JAIXUZ010000014.1 GCA_027483285.1 Bacteroidota bacterium | reverse complement strand
TTAAACGCCCTGTCTAGCTTATCGCTTAAATTTTCAAACATCTTTTTAAAAAATTAGAGGTGCAAATATAGGTAAAAGTAGGCAGTTGGCGGTTGCTTGTTTACAGTTTTTAAGCGGCTTAAAATAAAATCAATAACGCTATAACTAAACTAAAAAATCTCCGTTACAAACTACTCCTAACCAATGCTATGAAGAAGATTTTTGTTTTGCTTGCAGCCTTAACAATGGGCACCGCTGCTAATGCCCAAAATGTTGACAGTATTATGGTAATGCTAAAGGGTATGTTTACCACCAATAAGCATTACATAGAGTATAAGCAGGATACCAACAACCTGTTCTTTTATTACTATAACGACTCGTTAGGGAAAGAGCACCGCATTACCGAAGCTGTATTTGAAGACGCCAACAATTTTGTTGAAGATTTGGCCGTGGTAAAACTTAACGCCAAGTTTGGCTTTATAGATACGCTGGGCGCAATGGCCATACCCTGCATTTACGATAATGCTTCGGCGTTTTCAGAGGGTAAGTCTATTGTGTTTTATAACTGCAAAACTGGAATTTTAGATAAAAATGGCGTTGCGCAATTGCTGAATAAAGACTACGAATATGTATACCCTTTTAACGAAGGCCGGTCGATAGTGGTATTTAAAAACCGCTATGGGGTTATTAATAAGCAGGGGGTAGAGGTTGTGCCAACCGTATATAAATCGATAGAGCCATTTAGCCTTAACAGGGCCATAGTTATTGATACCATTACAGGACTTGCCGGGGCTATAGATACTACGGGTTCTCTGGTTATTCCGCCAACTTATTTAAATATGTCTGCTTTTAATAGCTACAACATATCATTAGTAACAAACAACTTTATTAATGAGAAAAAAGATACCCTTTTAAAAATGGGGGCTTGCGATATGTTTGGCAAAATAATAGTGCCGGTGTTATACGATTATGTGTCGCCAATATATAATGAAGCGTATGAGTTGGTGCAAAATGGGAGCCCCTTTATGCTGCTGGCCGAGAACGAGAAAGTTCCTAAAAGTAAAGCATACAATTTTAACAATTATAGCCGCCGTAAATTTAAGCGTTTTAACAGTGGGCGCAGGAATAAAAAGTATAAAGATTTGTTGATAGACAATGCGGTGTATGCCAGTAATGGCAAGCGCCTTTATTACGATAACAAAAACAGGATAACCGCGCTGGATGGGCAACATGCCTTCACCCTCACCAAGAAAGAGATCAACCTTATAAATATTGAGGGTGCTGTAAAAACCATTAAAGGTGTTACCCTTGAAAGTAAAAATAAATATCGCGCAGTTGGTAATAATGCTATAACCATTAAAAATAAAAAAGGGCTGTTAGGGCTGATTGATTTTGATGGCAATACGCTGATAAAGCCTGAATATAATAAGATTGTATCTTTTAATGATATGAACTTTTATGAAAGTCAAACCTATACCATGGCTTATAAAAAAGACACCATTCTGGTAATGGATAAGGACTATAAAATTGTTACACGCCTAAATGCCGATAACATTATCAGAGAAACAAAAGAGTATAGGGCAACGCCGGCTGCTGACAGTACTTTTAACCTTGAAAGCATACTTTTTGGCCTTTTTGCCGAACATACTATTTACATCATATCTCACAACAAAAAGCAGGGTATTTTAGACTCTGCCTTTAATGTACTATTGCCGCCAGTGTACGATGAACTTGTGTATGATAGCGACCGCATAATTTTTGCCCAAAACAAAAAATATGGCATTATGGATGATAAGTATAAGGTGCTGCTGCCTGCTACTTATGATAGGTTAAAATCAAACAGATATTCAGACCCTAGCGCATACCGTATGTATACTGTGCAACAAAATAAAAAAACAGGCTTTTGCGATATTAACGGTAACCTGATGCTTAAGCCCGAATACGATATGGCCTATGTTGAATACCAAACCAGTTATTGGGAAAAAGATACCAGCAGGGCTAAAATACGTTTTGTAGTAGGCAACAATAAAAAGTATGGGGTGCTTAGTCATACGGGCCAACCTATTATACCTGTAATGTATGATGATGTGAGGCTGTACAACAACGAGGCAATAGTTAAAAGCGGTAAAAAGTATGCGCTGTTTAATAAAAATGGGAAAGACCTGACAGGCTTTATATACAATAACCTAACCAACTACCGTAATGATAATTACATATACGGCTACTATTATGCCGAGAATAAAAAGAAGGTAGGCCTGGTAGATACACTTGGAACGCTGGCAATACCTGCAATGTACGATGCTATTTACTACGCTGCTGCCGGTTTTGTTGTTAAGGTTGATAAGAAGTACGGGCTGGTAAACACAGCTAATAAGGTATTAATACCTATAACCCATGATTATATTTATACTACTTATGAGAGTGATAACCTTAGGGTGGTAGATGGCGGTAAAACGGGCCTTGCTGATATTAATGGCAATATGATTTTGCCTGTAGAGTATGATGAGGTAGAAAACTGGAGAGACGGCCTGTATTTAATAAGCAAAAAAACAGATATCAGCCGTATTAACTATAGACCGTCAAAATATGGCGTAGCCAATAACAAAGGCAAAATAATTATACCTGCTGATTATAGTTACGACCAGATAGACTACTACCGCAACACCATAATACTAACCACACCCGATAAAAAGTACTTTTACAACAGCCAGGGCGAGCCCGTTAACGATTGCTATATTGAGAAGCACATTGGCTGGGAGTAAAACTGCCTGTGTCTGTCATCCTGTCACATGTTTTTGCCGCTATTTGCCAATAAAACAGTAAAAATCTGCCATTTTCCCAGTGGCACAACAATTGTCTATTTACCTGTGTTATAAAAAAGTAAAAGACTAACAAAACATACTAATTACAATGGGAAAAATTATTGGAATTGACTTAGGTACAACAAACTCGTGTGTAGCGGTAATGGAGGGCAATGAGCCTGTAGTTATACCTAATAGCGAGGGTAAACGTACTACCCCATCAATTGTAGCATTTATTGATAAAGGCGAGCGTAAAGTGGGCGACCCTGCCAAACGCCAGGCAATTACCAACCCTAAAAAAACTATAGCCTCTATAAAACGCTTTATGGGCCATATGTTTAACGAAGTGTCAGACGAGCGTGTGCCTTACGAACTTGTAAAAGGCGATAACAACACACCCCGCGTTAAGATAGACGACCGTATGTATACCCCGCAGGAAATTTCGGCTATGATTCTTCAGAAAATGAAGAAAACAGCTGAAGATTACCTTGGTCAGGAGGTTACAGAAGCCGTTATTACCGTGCCTGCATACTTTAACGATGCACAACGCCAGGCCACTAAAGAGGCAGGCGAAATTGCCGGGTTAACCGTTAAACGTATCATAAACGAGCCTACAGCCGCAGCCCTTGCTTACGGCTTAGATAAACAGCACAAAGACAGCAAAATTGTTGTGTTCGATTGCGGTGGTGGTACACACGACGTATCAGTTCTTGAATTGGGCGACGGTGTATTTGAAGTAAAATCTACCGACGGTGATACCCACCTTGGTGGTGACGACTTTGACCAGGTAATTATTGATTGGTTGGCGCAAGAGTTTATGAACGACGAAGGCAACAGCCTTGACCTGCGTAAAGACCCTATGGCTTTGCAACGCTTAAAAGAAGCGGCTGAGAAAGCGAAGATTGAACTTTCAAGCTCGTCTACTACCGAGATTAACCTGCCGTACATTATGCCGGTTGATGGAATACCAAAACACTTGGTAAAACAACTTACCCGCGCTAAGTTTGAGCAGTTGGCCGATAGCCTTATTAAACGCACCATTGCCCCTTGCGAGAAAGCGTTAAAAGCAGCAGGCTTATCAACTGGCGATATTGATGATATCATCCTGGTAGGTGGTTCAACACGTATACCGGCTATACAGGCTGCCGTAGAAAAGTTCTTTGGCAAACCTGCTTCTAAAGGTGTTAACCCTGACGAGGTAGTGGCCATTGGTGCTGCTATACAAGGCGGTGTGTTAACCGGCGAGGTGAAAGACGTTCTTTTA
>JAIXUZ010000042.1 GCA_027483285.1 Bacteroidota bacterium | reverse complement strand
TATGCCGAAAGCAAATACCAGCCTACCCATGCCAACGTTTACATGGGCGCAAAAAGTGTTGCCGAGGCATTAGACCAAGGGGCTGATTTAATATTAGCCGGCCGTGTTGCCGACCCTTGTTTGACATTAGGGATACTGGTTCATCATTACGGTTGGAAACTTGATGGTGATTTATCGCAAGCTGATTTAGACTTGTTAGCATCTGGCATTGCTATAGGGCACTTAATAGAGTGTGGCGGACAAGCATCAGGAGGAAACTCTTATGCCGAGTGGCCAATGGATTACCCCATATACAACCTGGGCTACCCTATTGCCCATGTGTATGCCGATGGATCGGCGGTTATGACCAAGCTGGAAAGCCAAGGCGGTAAAGTATCGCGCAATACCATACGTGAGCAATTAGTGTATGAAATACACGACCCGGCTAACTACCTTACGCCTGATGTTACCGTAGATTTAACACAGGTACAAATAGAAGATATAGAGCCTAACAAGGTTAGTTTTAAAGGGGTAAAAGGCAAAGCCCGCCCGGAGAAGCTAAAACTTACTATAGGCCAAATGGAAGGGTATATTTCTGACCAGTTTTTCTATTTCTCGGCCCCATTTGCTTACGATAAGGCTGTTATGTTTATTGATGCCGTAAAAAAGATATGGGCCAACCTGCCTATTAAAATAGACCGTCAGGAGTTTTCTATTATAGGGCTTGATGGTATGCACCCGGGTGCATCGGCTGCAGTAGCCCCAGAGGTACTAAACAGCCTTAACGAAATTGGCGTACGTATTTGCATTAAACATACCGAAGAACGTGCCGGGAAACTTGCATTACAATCTATAGTTTGCTTAGGTTTAAACGGCCCTCCGGGAACCATTAGTGTTCCGGGTTGGGGCAAGCCGGGCAGAGCAATGCTTAGCCTCTGGCCTACTCTTATTCCACGCGAGTTGGTTCAGGAGAAACTAGAGATTTTAGAAACAGAATAGGTTATAGAAAGCCCCATTACTTTAAAGTAACGGGGCTTTAATATTATTAAATATATTTCTTCAACCTATGGAATAACTATCCCGGCTTCCATGTCTTTATAAACCTGCAAAAACTCTTCTGCTTTGGCAACCATATCATACGAGCCGATAAACAATGGTTCGCGCTGGTGAAGGCTCTCGGGTTTTAATTCCATTATACGTTTATACCCATCAGAAGCTTTGCCACCAGCTTGCTCTGCAATAAAAGCTAACGGGTTGCACTCGTATAACAAACGTAGTTTGCCTTTAGGAGAATCTGATGTGGTAGGGTAAATATAAATCCCACCTTTAATCATATTGCGGTGGAAGTCAGCTACCAGCGAACCTATATAGCGCAGAGCATATGGGCGACGGGTAGGCTTATCATGCATTTGGCAATAATTTACATACGACTTAACACCATCAACAAAATCGTGGAAATAGCCTTGGTTAATTGAATATATAGGGCCGGTACGCGGTATTTTCATATTGGGGTGAGACAGGCAAAACTCACCTATTGATGGGTCTAAAGTAAAGCCATTAACCCCATTTCCTGTAGTGATTACCATCATGGTTGATGTGCCGTATACCACATAACCTGCAGCTACCTGCTCTGTACCAGGTTGTAACAAGTCATCAATTGTAGGCATACAATCTACCGATTTACGGCGGTAAATAGAGAATATTGTACCTATAGAAACGTTTACATCAATATTAGACGAACCATCTAGCGGGTCCATGCAAATTACGTACTGTGCTTTTTTGGCCAGGGCCTCGTCAAAAATAATAAGGTCATCATTTTCCTCCGAAGCAATAGCGCAACACTCGCCACGGTATCGGATAGCATCTATAAACTGTTCGTTAGCAAAAACGTCTAGTTTCTTTTGGGTTTCGCCCTGTATGTTGGTAGTGCCATGTTCGCCTAAAATATCAACCAAACCTGCCTTATTAACCTCTCGGTTAACAATTTTAGCAGCCAGGCCAATAGAGTTTAATAAGCGAGACAACTCACCTTTAGCATAAGGAAAATCCTCTTGACGCTTAATTATAAATTCAGAAAGGGTTAAAACTGTTTTTTGCCCCCCATTACCATTGTCGTAAATGTTTTCTGCCATTCCCTAGTTTGTGTGTGTTGCATCCGTATCGCTTTTATTTAAGTAAAACAGACAGCCAAAATTAATGATTAATACCAACTAAAATATCCCCATTAAAAGCAGAAAGTTCAACAACTTTATCAGCTATTGAACTTTCCGCTCCTTTTATTTCTTTTTATTCTTGTTTCCTTCTTTTAATGCCCAGGCATTATAGTCTTTTATTACTTTTTCCAGGTCTTCAAAAACAAGGTCTTTGTTATTAACTTCATCCAGCATATCCTCGTTATCTTTAACCAAGGCGCCAATATCTTTTTTAAAGTTATTCTCTTTAATACGTATTGCGGTCTTTTCGGTTGTTTTTTTAACGTAATACTGGGTTTCGTAAACTTCTATCTCTCCTTTTTTATCGCGTTCCAAATCTAATTGGTAAAGCGTTAACTCACCTTTGTCTACAACCTGCATAAAGGCAAACTCTTCTGATTTGTATTCAACCGATTCAAATACATTCTCACCGTTGTAATACATTTTAATTTTACCCGGAGAGTATGATTTCTTTTCTGTTGGGCTAATTATCAACTTGATTTTATCACCTTCAAAACGAAGCCCTGTTTTTTTATCGCGTTCTATAATTTCCCCTTTAAGAGTATCGCCTTTGTTAGTTACCACATAGCCCTGACTGCTAGTTACAGTAGGCTCATCGTCATCATCATCTTTTTGGGCCATAACATTTACTGATGCCAAAAGGCTTAAACCTAATGTTAATTTGGCAATTCTATTAAACCAAGTTAATTTACTCATGTTCAATTATTTATTATTTGGGGTTTTCGTTATAAATAACACCTAAAAGGGTTTGGCCTACGGCCTTTAATGTAGCCTTATCAACTGCATCCATATTATCATCATGGGTATGCCAGTAGAACGGGAATTTACCGTCGTTGCCATCCTGGTATTGTATAATATCAATGGCAGGTATTTCAGTCATTCCGTTTACATAGTAATGGTCGTCTATAATAGCTGTGCGGGTATTGTTTACAAATATGTTGCCATAACCCAGTTCGGCTGCTTTGTTCCATACTTTATCAACTGCAAAACCTGCATTAACAACAGAGCCTTCTTCCTTCCAGAATTTAGCATCTTTACCACCTACCATATCTAATAATATAGCATAGCGAGGGCGGTAAAAAGGTATTGGTGGGTTGGCAATCCAATATTGGGTACCCAGGCAGTAGCTGTCGTTTTCTTCAGGCAAGCCCTGGTCTTCAGCATCGGTAAAGAATATATCAATGCCAATATTTGCATCTTTCGTTTTAAGTATGCGGGCTATTTCCATTAAAACCCCTACTCCACTGGCACCATCGTTTGCTCCTAAAATAGGTTCGTTTTTACGCTCATCGTCCTGATCGGCAATGTTGCGGGAATCCCAATGCGAGAAAAGGAGGATACGCTCTGTATTTTGCGGGTTTATACGGCCAATAATGTTATAAATAGGCAGGTTTCGGCTACCGGGAGCAGTTACCGTTCCGCGTTGAACAATAACTGTATCAGTTACCGCTTTTAAGGCATTGATAAGGTATTGGGCACAATCGGCATGGGCTTTAGAACCCGGTACGCGTGGGCCAAATGATACCTGTTTTGCAGTATATGCATAAGCACTATCAGCATTAAACTCAGGCGCAACCACTACAGGGCCTGTATTTCCATTGTCAACCACAGGCGGCTTGTCGCTTGGGCCACAGCTAATTATAGCAACAGGTGCTAACAGTATTAATAATGCTTTAAAAGCGCTTTTCATCAAATTAATTATTAGTAAAAGTCCAGTCGGTTTTATCCTTTCCGTCTTTAATTTCTATGCTAAGCTTAGCCAACTGGTCGCGGATAAAGTCTGACGAGGCATAATCTTTATTGGCACGTGCTGTTTTACGTTGCTCAATAATAATCTGCATCAGGCCATCCATTACTTCGCTTCCTTCTTCGCTTCCTATATTCTCTTCTTTTAAACCTAAAATATTGAAAATAATTGTTTCGTAAAGGTTTTTAAGCGCAGCTATATCATCAGCAGTAAAGGTTTCAGTACCTGCTTTAGCGCTGTTTATTGCCCTAACAGCATCAAACCATTCAGCAATAACAATAGGGCTGTTCATATCGTCATTCAAGGCCTCGAAGCTGGCAGTTTCCAATTTCTTCACATCGTAGCTTGATGTAGCCGAAGGCTTAATCTCATCAATAGTTTTATAGGCAGCCATAAGGCGTTGTAAGCCTTTACCGGCAGCTTCTAAGGCTGCATTAGAAAAATCTAAGGTGCTGCGGTAGTGTGCCTGCAGTATAAAGAAACGTATAGCCATTGGCGAATACGCTGCTGTTAACACAGGGTGGTTACCGCTAAAAAACTGGTCTAAGGTTATAAAGTTACCCAACGATTTGCCCATTTTTTGGCCGTTTATGGTAACCATATTATTATGCATCCAATATTTGGCCGGCTCTTTATGGTAGCAGGCGTTGTTTTGGGCAATCTCGGCTTCGTGATGAGGGAATAGTAAATCCATACCACCGCCGTGGATATCAAAATGCTCTCCAAGGTATTTGGTGCTCATTACCGTACATTCAATGTGCCAGCCAGGGAAACCCTCGCCCCAAGGCGAGTTCCAGCGCATAATATGTTCAGGATTGGCTTTTTTCCAAAGTGCAAAATCGGCGCTGTTGCGTTTTTCATCTTGACCGTCAAGGTCGCGGGTTCCTTCTACAAGCTCATCCAGCACTCGGCCAGACAATTTACCGTATTTAAAATCTTCGTTGTATTTCAATACATCAAAGTACACAGAACCATTAACCTCGTAAGCATAGCCGGCATCAATAATCTTGGTTACCGCTTCTATCTGCTCTAATATATGGCCGGCAGCACGGGGTTCAATGCTTGGTGGCTCATTATTTAGCTGAGCCATATTTTTGTGGAAACGTACAGTATAATGCTGCACCACTTCCATAGGTTCTAACTGCTCAATGCGTGCCTGTTTGGCAATTTTATCCTCGCCCTCGTCGGCATCGTTTACCAAGTGGCCAACATCGGTAATATTACGCACATAGCGCACCTTGTAGCCAAGGTATTTCATGTAACGTTGTAGTAAGTCGAACGTAATGTAAGGGCGGGCGTGACCTAAGTGCGCATCGCCATATAGTGTAGGCCCACAAACATACATGCCAACAAATGGCTCGTTTATGGGTACAAACTGTTCCTTTTTTCGGGTAATAGTATTATGGACGTAAAGCGGATGATTCATATCCCGCAGAGAATGTATAAGGGTTAGTAGTAAAAAATGAAAGGGAAACTATCTGGCTTTTATGGGGATATCCATAATAATTTCAGAACGATAATCAATACCATTTTGCTGTGCAGGAACAAACTCTTTAATGCCGGTGATAATGCGTTTTACGGCAGCATCAACGTCGTTGTCTATACCTTCAATAACGGTTGAGTTTATTACTTTGGTATCATAGTTAACCTCGAACGAAATTAACACGTGGCCATCTTTTGAATTAGCCAAAAACTCAGGCGTGGCATACAATTCGTTATAAATGTGCTTGTATAAAGAGTCTTCGCCAAACTTGTAGAATGCCTCGTTATTTTTTACAATGTAATTTTGATTATAGCTACGGTTAGGGTCTTTAACCTTGCTTTTAGTATCAGTAGATTTGCCCTGAAAACCCGTTTGAGCCGCTAAACCAAAAGCAGCAGAAAGTGCAATAAGTAGAAATATATTTTTCATTGTTTAATTGTCTACAGTGTTCCTAAGCAAATATAGTGCAAAACCTTATGGTTGTGCTATATTTTTAATCATATCTGTAGTCATTTTTTCAATATCATAATCAGGTTTCCAACCCCAGTCGGCTCGCGCCTCGCTATCATCAATGCTTGCAGGCCAAGAGTCTGCTATCTGCTGGCGGCTATCAGGCTTGTAGGTAATGCTAAAATCAGGAACGTGTTTCTTAATCTCCTCAGCTAATACTTTAGGTGTAAAACTCATACCTGCAAGGTTATACGCAGAGCGAATTTTAACCTGTTCAGCCGGAGCCTCCATAATACCGATAGTAGCTTTTATACCATCGGGCATATACATCATTGGCAACTCAGTATCTTCTTTTAAAAAGCACTCGTACGTGCCTTTCTCCAAAGCCTCGTGAAAAATATGCACTGCATAATCTGTTGTGCCGCCACCGGGTTCGCTCTTATAACCAATAAGGCCGGGGTAACGAAGGCTGCGCACATCAACCCCGTATTTAGCATTGTAATATTCGCACCAGCGCTCGCCCGCCTGTTTGCTAATACCGTAAACCGTATTAGGTTCCATTATGGTGCGTTGCGGGGTGTTTTGTTTAGGAGTTGTAGGGCCAAAAACGGCAATAGAACTTGGCCAGTATACTTTGGCAATATGCTCTTCTTTAGCTAAATCAAGCACATTGAATAACCCATTCATATTCAACCCCCAGGCGCCTTTTACTTTTTGCTCTGCTGTAGCAGATAGTAGCGCTGCCAAAAGGTATATTTGGGTAACGTTGTATTTTTTAACAATGTGGAAAAGGGCATCCCGGTCCAATACATCCAACAGCTCAAAAGTCCCTCCCATTTTTACTTCTTCTGACGATTTTTTAATATCTGAAGCAATAACATTATCAACCCCATACATATCGCGCAGCTTCATAACCAACTCCGTACCAATTTGTCCGGATGAGCCTACTACAAATACAACATCTTTCATAAGTTACAAATCCAATATATCCGAGGCAAATATATAGTTTTTAGCGCACAGCAACCTGCTATTGTAACTATAAAAAAAAGCACCGCAGTTGCCTACGGTGCTTTACTAATATTATTAATATACGGATAATTACGAACGCTTTGAAGGCATTTCGTATACCAGAGAGAAGTAGATTAACCTGCCAATTGCAGGGCCGCCAAACACCTGCGACCTTCTGTTATTCAACATGTTTTGCGCACCAAGTTTAAATACGGTATTTATCTTAGTTACTTTATGGTTTATCTGCGCATCTAACATATCATATGTTGGTATAGCACCTGTAAACTGTGGAGCTCCTTCAAAAGTAAAGCCTTGAATCCACTTGTAATTTATATTGAAGCCACAATGCTCAAGGCTTCCTATTTTAAGGTCGCGGCCGCTTACTCCAATATTAAACTTATGCTGTGGTGTATTGAATGCCGGGATAATAGGGTCTGAAGAGCCACGGCGGTCTAACTTATTCCAGGAGTAGTTGCCATTAACTGAGTATTTCTCTAAGAAGTAATAGGTTAACCCAATATTTACGCCCTGAGTGTTTACAAGGTCTTTGGTGTTGGCCGATACTCGGTATACCTGCAAATAATCGGGGAAACCGGTTGGGCCAACCTTGATGTCTGCTCCAAGCTTAAAACCGATAAAGTCTTTGTAAATAGTGTAATAATAACCCGCATCAACATACAAATGGTTGAATAAGGTACCACGGTAACCAACTTCGAACGTGCGGGCTTTCTCGGGACGGATAGGGTCAATTTTTTGGTAAACCAACAACGATGCATCAGGTAAACCACTTCCGCTGCCTGTTAAATAGCTGCGTACAGACTCTACAGTTACTAGAGAATCGTACCCTGAAATATTGCCAATAAGTATTGCGCGGCCTACGTTGTAATAAAGGTATTGGTCGGCAAGGGTGGGGTTACGAATTGCCGATGAGAAAGACAAACGGAATGTGTTATTATCATCGGGCGAGTAAACTAACGATGCGGCAGGCGATACAAGAAAGTTGAAGTTTTGGTTTTTATCTAACCTTGCAGTAAGGTTAATCTTAAGCTTTTCTTTAATTACTTTCTTTTCAAAACCTGCATATACGCCAAACTCGTAGTTAGTAATCCTGCGGCCGGCTGTATCGCTAAAAATTGTCCCCCCTGAGTTTGGAGTATACAAGCGGCCATTGCCACCTACTGTAATATCCATAAACTTAGGTGTAAACTTATATTGGCCATGTAAATGGTATAGGGCTGACTTATCAACCAACCTGGAGCCACCTAAGTTAACCGGAGTAGAAGTAATAACAGCAAATGCTGAGTCAAAACGGGCAGTACCTGGCTCAAAAAAAGGCTTTTCGTTAGAAAAATTTGCAGGTTGAGATGCGAAATTTGCCGCTAAACCATGCCATTTAGCTGATGAATCAGGATATGCAGCAACTACGGAGTCTATTTGGTTTACATAGTTTGGAGGTACCGGAAAAGTGAACGCCGGGTAGCCTGGCAATGCCTCAGCTTTCGGTTTTATTTGACTGAACCAATAATTTGAATAGCTATTGAAGTAGCTGGCATCAGATTTAGAAAGGTTTTGCAGGCGGAATGCTGTTAAAACGGCATCATAAGAGTTTCCGGCATCTTCATTTGTTGCATAAGCTCGCACAAACCATTTATCGTCTTTTTTAACCTCTAACTTATTTTGAAAATAAAGAATATCCTTTAAACTGTAGCGGTTTTCGCCCTGATAAACTGTTGTACCTGCCCCAAAGCTAGATGTGTAAGACAATTCAACATCGGGTTTTAACTTGTAATGAAAAGACACATTTGCTTTTATATTGCGGGTATTATAGTTAACTACATCAGACTCGTTATACCCTTTGCGGTAAAATGTGCCCAACCCTGGAAAGTTTACACTTTGTCCGGGTGAAGTTTCTGAGGCAATTTCATCGCCATAACGGTTTACAGCATCATACCCGCCTGGATTGTTTC
>JAIXUZ010000233.1 GCA_027483285.1 Bacteroidota bacterium | reverse complement strand
CCAATTTTAACCAAGCCATTGTTGTAGCGTACCGTAAACCCAATACTATCCATATGGGCAAACACAGCGGTACGGGGTGTGCCAAATTTTAAAATAAGGGCATCGCCAATAAAATTACCCTCTATAATCTCGGGCTGCACAGCCCAGTTATCTTGATTTTTCTTAACATAGTCGATAATAAACTCCTTCATAGGCCCCTCGTTGCCCGACGGTGCCCTAAGTGCACAAAGCGTTTTTAATAATCCTGTATCCATTTTAGTTGTCAGTTGTCAGTTGCCGGTTTTCAGTTAACGGCTAATTTTTAGTTTTTCACTTTTAGTTTTTAGTTACCACCACCCCTTGTAAGCCTGTTAAGCGCTCTACCACTTCGGCAGCCTGCGCTTTAGGTATTGAAACAGAGGCGGTGCAAACTTCTTCCATATGCAAACCCAGCAGGGTTATGCCTTTCACTTTTAATATACGCATCACTTCGCCCTGTATAGCATAGCCAAAGGTAACGGTATAGGCTACCTCTACCTGCTTTTCTAAAATAGTAGCTGCAGCTATAGCCTCGGCAGCGGCGGTTTTATAGGCATTAATTAACCCCGGCACACCCAATGGGGTTCCTCCGTAATACCTTACCACCACTATTATAATATTAGTTAGGTCAGCCGACAGGATAGTTCCCATAATAGGCCGGCCGGCAGTACCACCGGGTTCTCCATCATCGCTAAAGCGCTGGTTTTTACCATCAGCCCCTAAGCGGTAAGCATAGCAATGGTGCACAGCCGATGGGTGCTCTTCCCTGTAGCCTGCAACAATTTGTTTGGCTTTATCTTCCGTACCACAGGGAATAGCAAAGGCAAGGAACTTGCTGCCCCTGTCTTTAAAAACACCTTCGGCTAACGATTCTATGGTAATAAAGCTATCCAACCCTACAAATATAGTTAGTTGGTAGTTGGTGGTTCATAGTTGATAGAAAAGGATACTAACAACCACATTATGAATTATGAATTATGAATTTGATTCTACTCTTTCCTAAGTCCAGCTTTGCGGTAGGCCTCTTTCAGCTTCTCTATTGTATTATGGGTATACACCTGTGTGGCTGCCAGGCTTGAGTGGCCCAGAATTTCCTTGATATCATTAATAGGCGCATCGTTATTTAGCATATGCGTGGCAAAGGTATGGCGCAACACGTGCGGGCTTTTCTTTTTAAGAGTGGTAACCGTGCCAAGGTATTTGTTCACCACCTTATATATATACTGACGGGTAGCAGGCTGGCCCTTCTCGGTATAAAACAACACAAGGTCCGACTTTGGAAACTCTTGTGCTTCCAACTCTTTTAGGTAGTTGCTAAGCATTTTCACCATTTCGGGCGCCAGGGGAATAATACGCTCTTTGCTACGCTTGCCCAGTACCTTTATGGTTTGTGCCCCGGCATCGAACGAGCCTTGCTTAAGGCCTACCAGCTCAGACACACGCATACCGGTAAAGTAGAATAAGTCCAACAACACTTTATCGCGTATACCCTCAAAGCCCGGCGGAAAGCCCTTCTCTCCTTCGCCTTTCAACTGGAAGTCGCCATCCAGCAGCTTATCCATTTTAGCCCCCTCAACAAACGTAGGCAGGCGCTTCGGCGTTTTTACCGCCTTTATATTATACAGTGGATTTTTGGTAATGATGCTATTGCGCAGGCAAAACTTGTAGAACGACCGTAAACAGCTCAACTTACGGTTCATAGTTCGGGCTTCGGCCCCTGCCTCTTTTAAATGCACCTGCCAGCTGCGCACCATAGATGGGCTTGCCTGGTCAATATCTTCTGTCTCGAACTGGTTTTTAAGGAATGAGGAAAACTGCTCTAAATCTTTTTTATACGACAACACCGTATGCTTTGAAAACCGCTTTTCAAACTCCAGGTAATTCAAAAAACGTTCTACTGTTGCCATAATCTCTATACGTAGCGCACAAGAATTGGTTTATACCCCCTCCCCATGCCGTAAAACGGCATGGTACTCCCCCTTCGCAGGGGGAGAGCTAATAAACCTTAGGGTATAAAAATAAAGAGTCCCGCCGTTGGGCAGGACTCTCAGTATCATTAAGAATTAACAATCGTTTGTTATTCCTCTATATTGCGGAACATATTTTCGCGGTATACGGCACGAATAACGGCCTGGCGACGTTTAATAGAAGGTTTGGTAAATTTAGAACGCTCACGCAAAGCGCGTACAACGCCTGTTTTTTCAAACTTCTTTTTATATTTTTTTAAGGCTTTTTCAATTGATTCGCCTTCTTTAACTGCTATTAATAACATGCTTATCTTTCTTTTTAGGGCTGCAAATATACAACTTATTTTATTCCGACCAAAAATTATGCTAAAATTTGTTTAGCAATAACAACTTTTTGTATTTCTGATGTTCCTTCGCCTATAGTACATAGCTTAGAGTCGCGGTAAAACTTCTCAACCGGAAAATCTTTGGTATAGCCGTAGCCACCAAAAACCTGCACAGCATCGGTAGAAACCTGCACACAAATCTCTGAGGCATAGTACTTAGCATAAGCCGATTGGGTAGTAACACGTTGGCCACGGTTTTTCAAATCGGCCGCTTGGAAGGTTAGCAATTCTGCCGCCTCAATTTTTACTGCCATATCGGCCAGTTTAAAGGCAATGCCTTGGAACTCGGCAATAGGTTTACCAAACTGCTCGCGCTCTTTGGCATATTTAACTGATGCATCAAAAGCACCTTTGGCAATACCAAGCGATAGGGCTGCAATAGATATACGGCCACCATCAAGTACTTTCATGGCCTGGATAAAGCCATCGCCTACTTTACCTAATATGTTTTCTTTAGGCACACGGCAGTTATCAAATATAACCTCGGCGGTTTCAGAGGCACGCATGCCCAGTTTGTTTTCTTTTTTGCCAGAGCCAAAGCCGGGGGTGCCGCGTTCTACCACAAAAGCAGTAATACCGCGCGAGTCTAATAACTCGCCAGTACGGGCAAGCACTACCATTATATCACCGCTTTTGCCGTGGGTAATCCAGTTTTTATTGCCATTAATAACCCAATCATCACCATCCTGGGTAGCTACGCATTTCATACGCATAGCATCAGAGCCGGTATTGGCCTCTGTTAAGCCCCAGGCACCAATCCACTCGCCAGTGGCAAGTTTAGGCAACCATTTTTTCTTTTGCTCCTCGTTACCAAACTGTAGGATGTGGCCAGTACACAATGAGTTGTGCGCGGCAACCGATAAACCAACAGAACCGCAAATGCGGCCAACTTCAGTAACTACGGTAACATATTCAGTATACGATAAACCCGAACCGCCATATTCTGTAGGAACTAATACACCAAGCATTCCCAGTTCGCCCAATTGCTTAAGGCATTCTACCGGAAACTCCTGGGTTTCATCCCACTCCATAAATTTTGGTTTGATGTGCTTTTCGCCAAAGCTGCGGATAGTGTCCGCAATCATCTTCTGATTTTCGTTGTAATTAAAGTCCATAGTTGTATTAAAAAATCCGGACGCGAAGATAGTATTTTTTAGTTGATAGTTGGTGGTTGGCAGTCAACTAAAGAATTAAAAAATAAAGAGATAAAGAGTGTATTGACATTTCCTGATTAGCATAATTATCAGCCGATTACCCAATAACTTTACTTAACTAATTCTGTTATCTGATTAATTGCCGCCTTAGACTCTTTAAGCCCGGTAACAGCCATCCAAACATGGAACATGCCGGGGTACTCAAAATAATTAAAATTTATTTTTTGCTCATCAAGCATAGTTTTAAGCTTTTGGCAGTCGGCAATTAATACATCGTGGGTGCCTATAAAAAGGGAGATTTTGGCAAGCCCTTCAAAACTGCCGTAAATAGGACTAACTCTTGGGCTGGTAAGGCTAAGGTTACCGGCATAAGCTTTACCGGTAATTTGCAGTGCATTAAGGTTTAGCATTTTATCGTGCTTTACAACCGCAGCTATACCAGGGTTTGTCATACTAACATCAAGCCATGGCGCCAGCAACACAATATTACCTGGCTGCGGCAGATTTTGGCCTTTAATTTCCTGGGCCAGGCCAAGCGATAATCCCCCACCGGCAGAGTCGCCCATAATAGTAATATCGCCGGCTTTTGTTTTGGCAAGCAGCTGCGTATAAACATGCATCATAAAAGCATAAACATCAGGGCATTGAGCAGCAGGTGCCAGGGGGTAATCGGGCACTACAATGGTAGCGTTGGTTTTTGCCAGCAGCTTCGCTATCAAATCCCAATGAAAACTAAGTATGTTGGCTACATAGGAACCGCCATGTAAATAAAGGATAACCCTTCCTGAGGCATTTTGGCGAGGAGTAAAAGTCCATATTTTACGACCGTTATACTCTTCAACAGCCATAGCGTACCTGCGCTTAAGTGATGATGGAATGCGCGCCGGGGTTTGGTTGAATTTATTGCGCTTATACTTTCGTTCGGCACCCTTATTAAGGCCCAGCACAACCATACCAAATTTTAAAAAGCGTGCTTTGCAACTAACCGGTTTGTTGTGTATATAAACCATAGACGTATCGGGTGCAGATTGCGCAAAAACTGATGCCGACAATACAGCCATTAAAATTACTATACTTACTGTACGGGCTTTTAACATATTCATTATAAGCAACAAAAGTAGCAACTTAACGAATACTGCGAAACATTTTTATATACCCAGCCCCTAAAACCTATCCCTTAATCTTGGCACACCAATTGAGCCGTATAGAAACATTATTAATTTAGGGGCGTTTAGGCTATACAGAGTGCCTTATTAAGACTTTTTGACAGACATGAAGAATCAATTTGATATAAAATACTTAGCTAATACCGACGACGACCAGGATTTTATCCCCCTACTTACTAATGAAGATGAGGAGCAGATGAACAATGAGGATATGCCTGACATTGTGTCTATTCTGCCATTACGTAACACTGTTTTGTTTCCGGGGGTTGTAATACCTATTACCGTAGGCCGCGATAAATCTATAAAACTTATAAAAGACGCTTATAAAGGCGACCGTATAATTGGTGTGACATCGCAAAAAGATGTGCATGTTGAAGACCCTCAGTTTGACGAGCTTAACAGTGTTGGCACCCTGGCCCATATTATTAAAATGTTGCGCATGCCCGATGGTAACACTACGGTTATCATACAGGGTAAAAAGCGTTTCGCCTTAAAAGAGTCTATACAAATAGAGCCTTACTTTAAAGCGAAGATTGAAGCCTTTAACGACGAAGGTATTGTAGACAAAGACAACGATGAGTTTTTGGCCCTTATAGGTTCTATCCGCGATGTGTCGGTAAATATTATCCGCCAGTCGCCGCAGATACCTACCGAGGCTTCGTTCGCTATTAAAAATATAGAGAGTCCATCGTTCCTTATCAACTTTATCTCATCGAACATGCAAGCCGCCGTTGGCGACAAGCAAGGGATACTGGAGATACGCGACCTGCGCCGCCGTGCCGAGAAAATTCTTGGCCTGCTTACCAAAGAGCTGCAAATGCTGGAACTTAAAAACCAGATACAAAATAAGGTTAAAACCGATATTGACCAGCAGCAAAAGGAATACTTTCTTAACCAACAGCTTAAACAGATACACGAAGAGCTGGGCTTGAATAATACCGATAAGCAGATATCGGACCTGAGGGAACGTGCTGCGGGTATGAAATGGAAAGAGGAAGTGGGCGCAGTTTTTAAACGCGAGGTTGATAAGCTGCAACGCATGAACCCAATGGCTGCAGAATTCAGCATGCAGATGAACTACTGCGAACTGTTACTTGACCTGCCCTGGGGCATTAAAACAGATGATAACTTTGACCTGAAACGTGCTAAAAAGATACTGGACCGCGACCATTTTGGTTTAGAGAAAGTAAAAGAGCGCATACTGGAATACCTTGCTGTTATAAAGCTAAAAGGCGGCAGCATGAAATCGCCCATATTATGTTTATACGGCCCTCCGGGGGTTGGTAAAACATCGTTAGGCAAAAGCGTAGCCGAGGCATTAGGCCGTAAATACATCCGCATGTCGCTGGGTGGTTTGCACGACGAAGCTGAGATACGCGGGCACCGCAAAACCTACATTGGCGCTATGCCCGGCCGCATTATACAAAACCTGCGCAAAGCCCAATCGGCTAACCCGGTTTTTGTATTAGACGAGATTGATAAGCTTGGCAACAGCTACCAGGGCGACCCATCGTCGGCCCTGTTGGAGGTGTTAGACCCTGAGCAAAACGGTGCATTTTACGATAACTTTATTGAGGTTGATTTTGACCTAAGCAACGTAATGTTTATTGCTACGGCAAACAGCCTGTCTAACGTTCAGCCTGCGTTGCTAGACCGTATGGAGATTATTAACGTATCGGGCTATACCATTGAAGAAAAGGTAGAAATTGCCCATACCCATTTATTGCCTAAGCTTATTGCAGACCATGGCATACCAAAAAGCAAAATCAACCTATCTAAAAAGATAATTGAGAAGATTGTAGAAGGCTATACCAGCGAGAGCGGGGTGCGTAATCTGGAGAAGAAAATGGCGAAGGTGTTCCGTGCGGTGGCACGCCACATTGCTATGGAAGAGGCCTACAACGTAAAAGTTGATGAAGCCTTTTTAGATAAAGTACTTGGCCCGCCGATACAAAAAGAGGTGTACCAGAATAACGATGTTGCCGGTGTGGTTACAGGCCTTGCCTATACCCCCGTTGGTGGCGCTATATTGTTTATTGAGGTAGCGCTAAGCCAGGCAACAGGCAAAGGTGGCAAGCTTACGCTAACGGGTAACCTGGGCGATGTGATGAAAGAGAGTGCTGTTATTGCGCTTGAATACCTTAAAGGCCACTCAACAGAATTTGGTATTCCGGCAGATGCTTTTGATAACTGGAACATACACGTTCACGTACCCGAAGGCGCTACACCTAAAGACGGCCCAAGCGCGGGTGTAACTATGCTTACGGCATTAGCATCGGCGTTTACACAACGTAAGGTGAAGAAGCAACTGGCTATGACGGGCGAGATTACCCTGCGTGGCAAGGTGTTGCCTGTAGGTGGTATTAAAGAGAAGATACTGGCTGCCAAACGCGCGGGTATTAAAGAGGTTATTCTTTGCGAAGACAACCGTAAAGACATTGCCGAGATTACCACTACCTATATCTCTGACATGAAATTCCATTACGTACGCACCATGAGCCAGGT
>JAIXUZ010000178.1 GCA_027483285.1 Bacteroidota bacterium | reverse complement strand
TGTTTAAGCATCATAAAACCACAATCAATATGCAGTACTTTATTTAATAGGTATATGGCCTTTATATAATCGTAGTTGTTGGCGTATTTCTTGTTTTCAAAAGCCTTTTTCCACACCTCAAATGCCCTGGCAATTTTAGAAAAATCGTACCCAACAGGTACATATAGTTTAGAAACGCTGCGACAACCTAAGCCAAAATATAGGAATACGTCATCTGTTAAAGCTGCCAGCTCTTCGTCGGTTTCGTTACCCGTAAGCACGGCAACCGAGTTGCGGTTTTTGCGGATGATATGCGGGTATTTGCCAAAGTAATAATCAAAGTAGCGCGATGAGTTATTGCTGCCGGTAGCTATATATGCATCGGCACCCTTCATCATACCAGGGGCAAACTCTATCTTCCCCTCCAAACTTGGCTCTATGTGTTGCAATACTTTAGACAAGAATGGCAGCAGCTTGTCATCAGTAGACGATGGTTTAACAACCACGGTATGGCCGGCAAGCAGTACACACATAAAATCGTGAAAGCCTGCCGTAGGTATATTGCCGGCGGCTATAATGCCCACCTTTTTGCTGCCCGATGGGTTTTGCCCGTTATATTTAGCCAGCCAACGCTCCATCTCCTCTTTTACCAAACTTTCGCCAAGCGCTTTTAATGCAGTACGCACATTATAATCGGTAAACCAGCCATTGTATATATGCAGCGAAATAATCAATTCTTCAAAAGCATCGTAGTAGTGTTTGGTTATCCCTTTCTCCGCTTTCTTAGGCCCGCCGTCGGCAAAGGCCGCCATAAATCTCCCTAATTTTATAAATGCTTCTGTTAATTTTGTATCCATAAAAATCTCCTTCTTTTAACAAATTCTAAATTACGAAGTTGTATCTTACCTAATAATTCAAAACGTATTTTTGCAACACAAAATTACCTAAATAAACGTGGTATGGCTATAATGATTACAGATGAGTGCATTAACTGCGGCGCATGCGAGCCCGAATGCCCTAACAATGCTATTTATGAAGGAGGAATTGAGTGGCGTTTTTCTGACGGCACATCGCTAAAAGGCGAAGTGAGCACAATTGGCAACCCGCCGGTAGATGCTAACGCACCCCAAGCCCCCAGACAAATGGATACTTATTATATTGTAACCGATAAATGTACAGAGTGTGTTGGTTTTCACGATGAGCCCCAATGCGCGGCCGTTTGCCCGGTTGATTGCTGTGTGGACGACCCTAACTTCCGCGAGAGCCAGGAAACCCTGCTTGCACGTAAGACTTTGATGCACGGTTAATATTTTGCATGGTATTTGAAAGACAAGCCTTATCGGTAAAAACCGGTAGGGCTTTTTCTTTGTAAACCCTTTACCGTTTTTTGCGTAAACAGCCACACCATGCGTAAGCTATTTCTATTACTCATACTATCAGCCACTGCATTTGCCGGCAAGGCACAAACCCTTAGCGACCTTGAGGCGCAAATGAGCACCATTTCTCCTTCTATACTAAAAGGGGAGAGCGATAGTGTGCGCGTAAACGCCAATACCCAGTTTATGCAGCTATTGGAAAAGGCGCTGGGGATGCCCAACTCTTTTACCTATGGGTTTGATTCGCTGAAAACTATATCGCGCCTGCAGCCTGATGATAAAAGCTTTAAGCTGTTTAGCTGGAATATGCCAAAAGATGATGGCAGCTATGCATACTTTGGTTATGTGCAATATAAAGAGCCTAAAACAGGGGCCAATAAGTTTGTTAAGCTGATTGATAAATCGGATGAAATACAACAGCCCGAAACAAAGGGCCTGAGCCCTAAAAACTGGTATGGTACCCATTACTACCGTATTGTGCAGACATCTTACAAAAAAGAGAAATTTTACACCCTGCTGGGCATTGACTTTAACAACCGTAGTACCCGAAAGAAGATTGTTGATGTGATAGAATTTGACCGCCTGGGCAACGTATTTTTTGGGGATAATATTTTTGAATATGAAAAGAAAAGCCCCAAGCGCATAGTATTTGAATACTCTGCTGAAGTAACGATGAAGCTGAACTATGATGAGATGAAGGGCATGATCGTGTTTGACCACCTATCGCCTATGAAAGAAGATTTGGCAGGGCAGTTTCAATTTTACGGGCCAGACTTTAGCTACGATGGGTTGAAGTTTAAAAAAGGAAAATGGGTACAGATAATAGATATTGATGCCCGCAACCCGAAAGATGCCAAGGATAACACCAAATTTCCGAAACCAAATATGGGATTAGATACGCAGCCGAGTAGGGATACTCAATAGATTAGTGAAAAGCTAAAAACTATAAGTGAAAAGTAAATTTTAGTTTTTCGTTTTTAACTTTTAGTTTACTCCATATTTCTCAGCCCATTTGTGTAGCACTACCATTTGCCACAGCTTTTTGTATAGATAATCTTCGCCGTTGAAAAAGCGTTGTTTTAAGGAAGCTACGGTAGCGTAGTTTAATATGCCTATCTGGTTGGTTTTTTCTTCAGATAAGGTTTCATCCAACAAAGGCCTTAATTCCTTTTTAAACCAATCGCCCATGGGTATAGAGAAGCCCCACTTGGGCCTGTCGAACAACTCGCGGGGAACGTAAGAGTATAGCAGTTCTTTCAGCAAATACTTTTGTGTGCCGTTTTTCACCTTCAACTGTTCATCAAGGTTTAGGGCAAACTCTATAATGCGGTAATCGAGCAAAGGCACGCGTGTTTCCAGCGAATACTGCATGGTGGCACGGTCTACCTTTACCAGTAAATCGTCTTTTAAATAGTAGCGCATGTCGAAGAAGGCCTGCTCCTCTGCAACGCTTAGTTTACGCGGCAAGGCAGGGGTGTTCTCGTCAATATCTACGCCGGTATAGTATTCTTTGGTAAAAAGGTCTTTCAACTCATACCCTGCAAAAACATATTGCTCTTGCGAGAAGATGTGGCTTTTGCGGGTTGATTCATCCTCGTATTTAAATAGCTGCCCGGCACGTTTGTACTTGTTGCCTGCCATAGACAAAGCAGCGCCAATAGGCTTACGGAAGGTTTTAACCAATGGGTTGTTCAGCCTGTTGGCCCATGTATATGCACCATAGCCCATAAAAAGCTCGTCGCCACCATCGCCGCTAAGCGTCATGGTTACGTGCTTGCGTGCCAGTTTAGAAACCAGCATGGTGGGTATGGCCGATGAGTCGGAGAACGGCTCATCATACGCATCAATAACACTTTCAACCAGTGCCAGTGCATCATCGGTAGAAACAATAAACTCGTGGTGGTTGGTGCCTAAATGCTTGGCTACTGCAGCAGCAAAGTGACTCTCGTTAAACTTAGCTTCTTTAAAACCTATGGAAAAGGTATTAACCGGTACTTTGCTTATGGATTGTGCCACGGCTGTAACTACGCTAGAGTCTGTACCTCCGCTAAGGAATGTACCAAAAGGCACATCGCTAATCATGCGGTAGCG
>JAIXUZ010000163.1 GCA_027483285.1 Bacteroidota bacterium | reverse complement strand
TGTCCGCCTAAACCAAATTGCAGGTTTTGAAACAATAAGGCGTACTCTAATATTTTGCGGAATTTGCGATTAAACATAACCCCGCTCACAATAAATTTCCAATCGGCAGTAGAGGCCTGCAACCCATTTTTAAGCCAGGTAAGTTGTTGCTGACCTAGTAATGTACTGCCTGGTCTTGGGTCAAAATACCAGATGTTTTCAGCAGCATCGTAGCGGTAAATAGAATCCTGCCCTGTGCCGCAGTTGCGCCCATCTATAAAAAACACCTCAGCATTTCCATAGCGGTAGCTGTGGTACATACCCACGTTTGGCGCGGGTAGTGGGTATCCCGGAAAAAACTGGTCATAAGCATCCATCATAAACTGGAATGCCCCCGGTGGGGTAGGTTCGTAGTTAATCTGGTTGTATACTATGCCTTGGTTATCTAAAAAATACGATACTGATGCATCGTTATTAAGGTTATCAATACCATCGTGGTTATCTACTACATAATCAAAAGCCGACGAGTGGAATACAGGCTCCATTTGAGGTTCTTCATAACGCTTACGGTAAGCCAGTTTAAGCAGTTCCCAGTTGGTGCGCTCTTCGCCAGGTATTTGGTAGTCGGGGTACGACCAGTCGCCAGTGTGCAGCATAAGGTCTGGCTGGTTTAGCAATACTGAGTTAAACGTGTTATAGGTTCCATACTCCTGGCAGCTTAGCACACCCCACGTGTAATGGTCGCGCTGCCCTACTTGTGGGAAGGTTTTAAAATGGCCTATGGTAAATTCATCTTGCCCGTTGCACGTCCAGCCATAGTAATAGGTAGTCCACGGTTGCAGGCCTGAAACCTCAAATATGATAGAATTATCGCGCCCCGCCCGTGTACTGTCGTTCACTATTATCGGGTTATCCAGGTTGGGGTTGTCAGCCAACGTCATGGTAACAGGCATAGGCGCGTTGGTGCGAACATACACTCTGGCGCTGGTTGGTGTAACACCACCTATTACCGGGCCATGGGTTATGAACTGGGCATGGCCCACCAACCCCATCAATAATAGCACTAACAAAAATAAATTCTTTTTCATAGTTACTCATTTTTTAGCTCTCCCCCTGCGAAGGGGGAGTACTCACGACATTTGTCGTGAGGGAGGGGGTATATTTCGTTAACTCCGCAACTTAGCACCTGTCTTTTCAAAAGCTTTAAGTATGCGGCCCATCGTGTTGTCAATCTCTTCGTCGGTAAGGGTTTTCTCATCATCACGCAACGTAAAACTCAACGCGTAGCTCTTCTTACCTTCCTCCAAATTCTTGCCTTCGTATACGTCAAACAGGTTAACATCGCGCAACAGTCTTTTCTCTGTACCATACGCTACGCTTTCCAACTCTGCATATTGGGTGGCTTTATCAACCAGCAAAGCAAGGTCGCGGCGTACTTCTTGGTATTTAGGCAGTTCCTTGTATTTAACAGCCGTATTACGTGCCATTTTAACAAGTGCTGTCCAGTTAATTTCAGCGTAAAGTACCGGCTGTTTTATATCCAGTTCTTTAAGCACTTTAGCATTTACCTCTCCGGCAAATACCACAGTGGTGTCCTTAAAATTATAGTTCAGGCCGTAAGCAAAAGCATTGGTCGACGATTCAGCTATTTTAAACGAGTCTGGCGTTAAATTACACGCTTCCAATATCAGGTACAGATAAGCCTTTAGTGAATAAAAATCTGCCTTGCGTGCAGCCAGTTGCCATGCTTCACTGTGTGTGTTACCTGTCATTATCAGCGCCATTTTGTTGGTCTCTTCGTAGCCCTTTGCCGTTTTGCGGTAGGTACGTCCAAACTCATACAGCTTAACATCGGTATTGCGGTAGTTTACGTTGCGGCTTATGGCTTCTAAGGCTGAAAACAGCATCGACTGGCGCATTACATCCAGCTCAGAACTCAACGGGTTCAACATACGCACATCCTCTTCCGGATTGGTTAAATCCGTTAAGGTATGGTAGCGGGCTGATGTAAGCGAGTTTGATAAAGCCTCGTAAAACCCTAACGCCGATAGCTTAGCCGATACGGCCTCTTTTATCTTGGCCGAACCTGCATTACCGGTATAGTTTATCGATGATTTTACCCTTGTAGGTATTTCAATATTGTTGTACCCGTATATGCGCAAAATCTCTTCGGCAACATCGGCTTCGCGGGTTACATCTGTTTTAAACGGGGGAATCGATAGGGTTAGTTCCATGCCGGCTTCGCCCATTATCTCTATCTCCAACGCATTCAAAATATGCTTAACGGTATCAATGCCCAACTCTTTGCCAATAAGCGAATACACCCTTTCCATGTTCACCGTTAGCTTACGGTTGCCAATAGGTTCAGGGTAAATATCTGTTATGGTTGATGCTATAGTTCCACCACAAATTTCAGTAACCAATAAGGCCGCGCGCTTCAATGCGTATATAGCCATGTTCGGGTCGGCACCACGCTCAAAGCGGAACGATGAGTCTGTTTTTAACCCATGTAGCTTGGCCGTTTTACGTACCGATACCGGGTCAAAATAAGCACTCTCAATAAATATGTCAACCGTACTTTCACTCACGCCCGAATCCATTCCACCCATCACCCCAGCAATACACATAGGGCTGTTAGCGTTGCATATCATCAGTT
>JAIXUZ010000087.1 GCA_027483285.1 Bacteroidota bacterium | reverse complement strand
TTAACCACATCGCCGGCATATTTAGAATCGGCGCTAACCGATGGGATGCGAAGTAAATCAAGCAATTCGTTTAAAAAGCGGTCTTTATTTTGGTCGATGTATTGTTTAACTGTATCCATGGGGTGATTAATTTTTTTTGCAAGTTTATTAATAATAAGCTTACCCTGCCACGCCTTTTTACCCCCCCCCACCCAACCCTCCCCCTTTAAGGGGAGGGCTAAAAAATTATCTTTTACATTCCGTACCCTCCCCAACCCCTCCCTAAAATTAGGGAGGGGCTTTGTTGATATATTAAATTTTTACTTCCGATAAACCTTTAAAATTGTTTTTTGTCTCCTTATAATAATACCCAATTTTTGGCGTATTAATTGCAGTAATTGGAATATTGGCTTTACCGTATAAAGAAATTACTTGTAGGTATGGCTTTTTTTGCTATTTTTATAAAAATTTTGCCCTGTGTTGACTACAAATAAAGGCTTATACAAACTTAACACTGCTCGTAGCTTTACTGCTAGAGGAGTTTGGGTATTGGCCTTTTTTTTATTGGTAATAAACACAGGAGCTAAGGCCCAACTTGATGCTACGCCTGGCGGTGCTGCCGCATTGGTACAAAATACCCTTTTGGGACCGGGTATTACGGTATCAAACATTCAATTTTCGGGCGCACCGCAAATGTTGGGCTCTTTTACCTACGGAGGAGGAACGCCCGATTTAGGGCTGGCCAGCGGCGTAATGCTTAGCAGCGGCAATATTACCGATGGTGAAGGGGCGAACACAACAGCCAATGCGGGTGTTGACTTTGGGCAACCCGGAGACGCCAGCCTGGACCAGATACTTGGAGCCCCAACTATGGATGCGGCGGTGCTTGAGTTTGATTTTGTCCCCCAATCAGACAATGTAGCCTTTAGGTATGTATTTGCATCAGAAGAATACCCAGAGTTTGTAGGCACTCAATATAACGATGTGTTTGGCTTTTTTATTACCGGCCCTGGATTTCCGCCGGCAGGGCAAAATATTGCCATTATACCGGGCACATCAACCTCTGTAGCCATTAACAACGTAAACCAGATTAGTTTTTCTAACTATTACCGCGATAATACAGGTGGTGCATCAACCCAGTTTGATGGGTTTACAGCAGTATTTACTACCAGAACAGCTACGGTTGTTCCCTGCTCTACCTACCACATTAAAATTGCTATTGCCGATGTTGGCGACGGTTTTTATGATTCTGCAGTGTTCCTTGAGGCGTCGAGCTTTAAGAGTGTAACCAATAACATTAGCGCTACCGTTAGCTTTGGCACCAACAGCAACCTGTTGTATGAGGGTTGTGGCCAGGCCAACATCAAATTAAGCAAATCGCAGATTACGAATATAGCAGAGGATATGACCGTTAGCATTTCGGGAACAGCAACCAACGGGGTAGACTATAACCAATTCCCCACAACGGTAACATTCCCCCCGGGCGATACAGTGGTTACAATACCCCTTGTGCCTATTTTTGATGGGGTAACAGAACCCAACGAAACGGTAATCCTTAGTATAACACAAAATATTTGCGGACAAATCATAACTAAAACAGTAAACCTTACCATTACCAACGTTGAGCCTTTACAGGTGAACGTAACGCCCCCTTTTACAAGCTACCAGTGCCCCAACATTGCAACCAACCTAACGGCTAACGTTACGGGTGGTATTAGCCCTTACACTTATACGTGGGATAACGGGCTGGTTGGACAAACCATAACCGTATTGCCCCAGCAAACAACAACATATACCGTAACGGTAACCGACAATTGCAACGCGCAAACAGCACAGGCACAGGCGGTTATTGATTTACCGGGCTATGTGCCGCTAGATTTGATAACGCCGCCTGATGCGGTAATATGCCCCGGCGACTCTATCCAACTGGCGGTAACCCACAGTGGCGGCCGCGGTGGTGTAGGCGAGGTTAGCTTTTTATGGAACAACAACCTGGGAACCGACTCTGTAATATGGGTTAAGCCAAACATAATTACATCGTACGATGTTACGGTTACCGACAGTTGCGGAACAACGGTTACTAAAACTATAGTGGTGGATGTGATGCCCACCAATGCCGATTTTGATTATTTCTATATTGAAAACAGGGTAATTAAATTTTGGGACCAGTCATCGGCTGATGCTATAGACTGGCGATGGGATTTTGGGGATGGGAATGTTAGTACCGACCAAAACCCACTGCATAATTATGCCGACACAGGGCTATACCGTGTTACTCTTATTATTGAAAACAAGTACGGCTGCACCGACACGATTACCAAGATAGTTAGGGCTTACCCCGACTATGCGCTGTATGTACCAAATGCCTTTACACCTAACGGTGATGATGTAAATGAAAATTTTTCAGGCCTTGGGCAGGGCTTTACTAACTACGAAATGTATATCTTTAACCGCTGGGGCGAACAGATATTTAAGTCTACGGATTATGCCACCCGTTGGAATGGCCGCGATAAAAGCGGACAGATATCACCGCAGGGCATATACGTTTACCTTATTAAAATTAAAACACCCCCTGGCGATGAATACACGCTGCGTGGAAGCGTAGCTTTAATAAACTAACATGGTAAAACATTACACTAAAAATCTATTTACTCTTGCAATTGCCTTAACATGTATTGCTATTTCGGCAAATGCTCAGTTAACAGTACAAGGCGGGCAAAACCCACAATCGTTGGTACAAAACGTACTGGTAGGTACTGGTGTAACTGTAAACAACATAAACTTTGTTGGCGATGCTAACCAAATAGGCTCTTTTAACGGCCAAAATTCTAACATTGGCATAAACAGCGGTATCATCCTATCAACAGGAAGCATACTTACCGCACCGGGGGTGGGTACTGATTTTTCTAGCACTAACCTTGGCTTACCCGGCGATGCTGATCTTGATGGCCTTTCTAATGCCGCTACAGAAGATGCAGCCATACTTACTTTTGATTTTGTACCCCTAAATGATACGGTTGTATTTAACTACGTGTTTGCTTCAGAAGAATATCCTGAGTTTGTTAATACAGGTTTTAACGATGTATTTGCTTTCTTTATTTCGGGCCCGGGCTACCCCAATGCTACCAACCTGGCATTGATTCCTGGTTCTAACACTGCTGTAACTATTAATAACGTAAATGATGGTACAAATTCTCAATACTACATTGATAATTCAACCGGGGCTACTGTTGCTTTTGATGGTTTTACGGTTAAGCTTCAAGCCTTGGCTATTGTAGTACCTTGCTCTACCTACACCCTTAAAATAGCCATTGCAGATGCTGGTGATGACGCATATGACTCAGCAGTGTTTCTAGAGGCGCAAAGCTTAACATCAGGCAATGCTGATATTTCAATATCAGCTAACTCTGTTGCCAACGTGAATGACAGCCTTATAGTGGAAGGTTGTATTGATGGTGTTATAGCGTTTGTGCGCGGTGGCGACCTAACAGACACTACAGTAGTTAGTTTTGGTATTGGCGGATCGGCAACGAACGGTGTTGACTACACCCAAATAGCCGATAGCGTTGTGTTTTATCCCGGAGATACACTCGTGCTGATAACAATTGATGCTTTGTATGATGGTATTGCCGAAGGCAATGAGAACGTTATTATTATATTGCAGCAAAACACCATTTGCCAAAATGTGCCACCGCAAATAGTATCTATTGTAATAACCAACGTAAACCCAATTGTGGCTACCATTACCCCATCAAATCCATTGGTAACCCCTTGTTCGCCTGCACAGATTACAGCATCGGCAACAGGAGGTTTTGGGCCGTATACCTATGCGTGGGATAATAACCTGCCCCCTGATTCATCACACTCTGTAAACCCAAGCCAGACTACTACCTATAACGTAACCATAAGCGACAGCTGTGGCACGCCTGTAGGTACAGCATCAGTAACCGTAACCGTTGGCCCACCACCACCAATAGTTGCCCAGATAAGCATGGGCGACACCATTGTGTGCAATGGAACAGTAACCTTTACCGCGTCGGCAACGGGCGGCCAGGGGCAACTATCGTACACCTGGAGCAACAACGACCCTAACCTTACCCAAACAGTAACCCCTACCGAAACAACTACCTACACCGTTACATTTACCGATAGCTGCGGTAGCATACCGGGTGTTGCAGAAATTACTGTTAGCGTGATTTGCGAACTGGAGGTACCTAACGTATTTACACCAAACGGCGACGGACAAAACGACACTTTTGTAATAGGTGGGTTGGAACTATACCCAAACAGCGTACTAATGGTTTATAACCGTTGGGGACGTAAGGTATTCCAAAGCGATAACTACCTGAACGATTGGAGCGGCGACGGCCTGTCGGAAGGGGTATATTACTTTGTTCTTGATGTGCCTGCTAAGCCTGACAAGAAGTACGGTACTGTAACTATACTTAAATACAAACAATAACGCTACATATACGTTTTTGTTTGTGATAACGGAAAAACATTTAAATAGGCTTGCTGAAGAAAGCTGTCATAGGGCTAATACTGGTATTAATCTCATTTCAGGTTAAGGCAACCCATATTATTGGCGGCGAGCTGTATTACGAATGTTTGGGCAACAACCAGTACCGTATTGTATTAAAGCTATACCGCGACTGTTTTAATGGTGTGCCCCCGTTTGATAACCCGGCTTTTATTGGCATCTACACATCAACAGGTGCAATGGTTGATATGGACCCTAATATTGGTGGTGCGCAGGCGCTATCTATGTTCGACCCAATAATAACCAATCTGCCCCCGGTTATTGCCAACCCTTGTTTAGTTGCCCCACCCAATATTTGTGTGGAAGAGGGTATTTACGAAGCGGTTGTAACCCTCCCCCCTATCAACGGTGGATATACGCTGGTTTACCAAAGGTGCTGCCGTAACAATACTATATTAAATATAGTAAGTCCTGAAGATGCAGGCGCTACCTATACATCGTTTATCCCCGGG
>JAIXUZ010000367.1 GCA_027483285.1 Bacteroidota bacterium | reverse complement strand
GCCTTCGTAATGCTTGATGGCGCCGCAGCCTACAGGTACGTCACCCTGATAGGCTACCAGGACATACTTTATATCGTCGCTTTTGTTGTATTGGGCATAAAAATCGTGGTAAACCTCCCCATCGCGGATGGCTAAATCTTTATCCAAGTCTACCACCAGTGCGCGGTAGTCTGGGTTTAAGGAGTCGGTTCTGAGGAGGGTTATCATACACTTATATTATTCTTTAAAGAAAAAACAAACTCCACACTTACAAAAATTTATTCACTGAAATGGTTTAGCATTACATTCCAGTTATAGGGTTTATACTTAATTTTAGGATGGCTCAATAGTGGTATTAACCCCTGCTTTTGAAGCATAAGCCATATTCCCTTTTTGCCACCAAAATCGGCCTTAAACCACTGCATTAATTTGGGCACAGTTACACTATTTGCAATACTATCATAAAACACCTCTTGCCTAAGGTAATTTTTGGTAGCAAGGTTCAATTGTTTGTCAATAATCAAAGGGTCGTAGAAAGCAATTGGCGGACAACTTTCGGCACCACAATTAAGGGCAAAATGAATGCGATAGTCAAGAGTGTCTGTCCTAAAATTCCGTTCAAATTTATTGGGGAACCACTTATTGAAATACCCTAACGATAACTTTGCTTTAGAATGACGAAGTATGCCGTGTTCAATATCATCAAAACTTAATTTTTTGCCAGCAATAACAATGTCTCTTTTATTAAAGAATTGGCTGCGGTTATTGTATTGCCCTGGATTATTGTGTAGCTTAATTTGAATTTGGGCATTGTATATATTTAGCCAAAAAGCCAACTTTTGCGCATCGTAAGTTAATTCGTTTTTCAAAACAATGGGCTGCACTACCAACAGGGTATCGGTTTGAACCATTATGTCTTTAGTATCCTGATGCCCCTTTGCATAAAACAGTAGCATTTGAGATAGGGCTATAAAGCCTTTAAAAAGCATTTCCATATGTTAAATAAACAAAAATCCCCGCACATTTTGGTGCGGGGATTTACTATTTTGAGATTGCTTGGCTTATGCTAGCAATGACGGTTACTAATTATGCTGATACAGCAACACCATCAAGAACGTCGTTGAAACGTTTTTCGGTGCGGCCTTTCCAGTCGCCTTTGTGGTAAGCGTAGCCGGCAATAAGTGGCATAGCTAAAGTAGCTTCGGCAAATACCATTTGCTCGTTAACTACGTCAACCTTACCCCAAGAGCAAGCTTCTTTTAGTGTAGAGCCAGAAAGGGCACCATCACGCTCGTCGGCCACGGTAATTTGTACCGCGTATTTGTGCATCGGGGCGTCTTGCTCTAAAATCTCAGTAGCTACTACAATATCCTGAACAAAGTTCTTCGGAACACCGCCACCAATCATAAAGATACCAGACTCCAGGTTATGCAATTTGCATTTAGTGATTTCTAAGAAATCTTTAGCAGAGTCGATAGAAACGTGGCTCTCCGGGTTGTGCCATTGGTGGTGAACCAAGCCAAAACCGGCAGAACAATCAGAGAATGCAGGAACAAAAATAGGCACGCCTTTTTTGTAGCATTGCCATACAATACTGTTCTCGCGGAACTCAGCATATTTCTCATTCTCATCTAAGAAACGGCCCATCTCGATAATAAATTCGCGGCTTGAATGTGGCTTGCGTGGAATGGTGTTGCAAATCTGGGCAATGGTATCATCGCACAAACGCAGGTCTTCCTCGTCAATGTATGTATCGTAAATACGGTCAATCATTAACTCGCGCAGTTGGTTATCATCAACAAACTGGGTGCCTTTGTAATGTTTAAAACCAAGGGCTTCAAAAAAGTCCTGGTCAACTATATTAGCACCGGTAGAAACGATGCAATCAACCATGTTGTTTTTAACAAGGTCGACAACAACGCCTTTTAAACCAGCCGAAATAAGGCTACCAGCAAGGGTAAGGTAAACACCGCAGTCTTTATCTTCCTGCATCATGTTGAAGATTTTGGCAGCGTTGCCAAGGTTGCGGGCCTGAAAAGCCATGTCGTTCATAGCTTCAACCATAGGCACAACATTGTATTTTTTAATATCGATGTGCTCGATGGTTTCCTTAAGATAATCTTTCTTTTCCATTTTATTGTTTCGTTAAAAAAGGGTAGCAAAGATAGTAAAAAAAATAATTAGTGGCGAGGGCAGAGAAGCCAGTTTCAAAATTGCTATTTTCATGTTAATTATCAGCTATTTAACACTAAAATAAAAGCCCCTCCGGGAGTGGAGAGGCTTTACATTTTTGGTAGTCAACCCAATTGCAAATTACGCAACTGTCTTTTCAGTTTTTTTTGCGGCAGTTTCTTTTACTTCTTCTTTTTTCTCAGAAGTAGCTTCTTCTTTCGATTTTTTCTCAGCAGTAGCTTTGCCTTTAGCTTCAAGTTCCTCTATACGAGCCTTAATAATGTCTAATTCTTTTTTAGTAGCGTAAGCAGCTTTCTCAAGCACTTCAGTTACCGCGTTTTTAACGTCTTTGTTAAATTTCTCAGTAGCTTTTTTAGTATCAGCTACAAAGTCGTTAACAATGCGCTCGCCGTCGCCTTTAGATAGTTTACCTTGTTTACGAAGGTCTTCTACTAAACCGTCTACTTTTTCTTTAGCAAGGGCAGCCATACCTACACCTGTGTAGAATAAGTCTTTCAATTGCTCAGTGCCGTTATCTACAGCATTTTTTACGTCGTTTTTTTTAGTTGTTGACATTGTTATAGTTTTAATTCGTTATTACTTATTGTTAATTTTCAGTTACAAAGGTATGTGAGCAAATTGATCCAGACTGCATAAATTTGCTCGAATTATTAATTACTAATTTTGATTTAAAAAAAAACCTACAGCCTATTGATAACATAGTATACAGACTATCTTACTTAAATATTTTATACTTTATTAAGTATAATTTTTATTGTATTTATTATTTATACTATTATTTGTATATTTGTGACATGAAAATGCCTGAATTTGTTAAGAAAGAACGTAAAAGAGCAAGGCTTACACAGCAAGAGTTAGCCGATAAGGCAGGTGTAGGTATCCACTTTATCCGCGACTTAGAGCAGGGCAAAACCAACCTGCAAACAGGCAAGGTTAATGCGGTATTGTATTTGTTTGGTTATACACTAGGTCCAATACCATTAGAACGTTAAAATGCCCGGTACTTGTTTATATTGTTATAACGAAACTGGTGTTTACGAAGTAGGCTACCATATAGCCTGTGCTAAAAAAATATTTGGGCAGTACCCGCCACCACTCATACCTTTTGATGAAAAGCAACTACAACAACTAAACAAAACCCAACCCAATTATATAATAGAGCGAAAAAAGAAAGGGGCTGAACAGGCAAGGATTGTACCGCAAGCCAATGGCAATTGGGAGATTAGAACGGAACAGAATAAACCAATATACTTACCTGAGGCTGAAGACCTCTGCCTGAAAATGGCCGCATTGGCTGGTATTAAAACAGCTACACATACATTAATAGAAACAGTAGCCGAAGAACAGGTACTAATGGTGAAACGAATTGGTATACCTATACGTATTGGCCAACTTGCTAAAAGAAAGGAGGGGGAAAATCAAACAGGATCGTACGAGCAGCTAATTAAAGCAGTAGAGAAAGTATCGGCGCAGCCGGGCTTGGATAAAATAGAACTGGCAGAGCGGCTATTGTTTGCCTTTTTAGCAGGATGCGGAAACGTTAATTGGGGCACTATTTATATTGATGAAGTTACTAATGCCTTAATGCCGCTGGCAAATGCCAACCCCACTACCCTATTGCAACCTGCTTTGGCAAACGAAACTGATTTATTATTAGGTAGTAAACGCAGCAACATAACCGAACAGCAGATTGACCGGCTATTTGATAATACAGGAATAAACCATGCTGCCCGCGAAAATAGCAAACGAAAATTTGCCCGCTTGCAACGCGACTGGTTTGAAATTGTTGAAGAGAGCTACCTGCCTGAAAGGCTTAAACGTAGCTACATACATATACTTATAAACCGGGCAGAGCGGCTGAATATGATGTAGTTGAATAATTAACAAAAGCTATTTGACAATATTGAACTTAAATGTTTTTTAAACGTTTAATAGTGCGTATTTTTACGTTAGAGAGGATACAGAAGTATGACAACATTAACGGCAGTAGATTTTGAATTAGAAAAGAAAGAGATATTAAAGCGCTATAAGCATTTATTGCGCTCTATTCAAAGCCGCACCAATTTAGAAGACCGTAAAATTATCCGTAAGGCTTTTGACCTTGCTGTTGAAAGCCATAAAGATATGCGCCGCAAAAGTGGCGAACCCTATATATACCACCCGCTGGCTGTTGCACAAATTTGCGCCGATGAGATTGGCCTTGGCGCTACCGCTATTGTATGTGCGCTGCTGCACGATGTGGTTGAGGATACTGAGATTAGTATTGAAGATATTAAGCGCCTGTTTGGGGATAAGATAGCCATGATTATTGATGGCTTAACTAAAATTTCGGGAGTATTTGACAACCGCTCATCATTACAGGCTGAGAACTTTAGAAAGATGCTGCTTACCCTTAGCGATGACGTAAGGGTAATACTTATTAAACTGGCAGATAGGTTACATAATATGCGTACGCTGGATTCTATGGCACGCGACAAGCAGTTAAAAATAGCCTCGGAAACACTATATCTGTATGCCCCGCTGGCCCACCGCCTGGGTTTATATGCCGTAAAAAGTGAACTGGAAGATTTAGGACTGAAATATACTGAGCCTGATACCTACCAAATGATAGTTGATAAGCTGAAAAATACAGAAGATGTGCGGAAACGGTTTATTAACAGGTTTACTATGCCAATAAAAAAGGTATTGGGCGAACAAGGCGTTGAATTTGAAATGAAAGGCCGTCCAAAATCTGTTTTTTCTATATGGAATAAGGTTACTAAAAAGGGTGTACCATTTGAGGAGATATATGACATATTCGCTATACGGATTATTATAGACTCGAAACCAGAAAATGAAAAAGCCGATTGCTGGAAAGTGTACTCTATGGTTACTGACTTTTACAAGCCCAGCCCTGAACGTTTACGAGACTGGATATCAACCCCAAGAGCTAACGGATACGAGTCGCTGCACACCACGGTAATGAGCCCAACTGGTAAATGGGTTGAAGTGCAGATACGTACCCGCCGCATGGATGATATTGCCGAGAAAGGATATGCCGCACACTGGCTGTATAAAGAAGATGCTAAAAACGGCAGTGAGAGCAATATTGAATCGTGGTTGAAACGCATACGCGAGATGATTGAAAATGCAGATGGCAATGCACTTGAGTTTATTGATGAGTTTAAGCTAAACCTATTTTCTGAAGAGATATTTATTTTTACTCCAAAAGGGGAATTAAAAACATTGCCGGCAGGCTCAACAGCACTGGACTTTGCCTATGAGGTGCACTCGCAAATAGGCAATAGCTGTATTGGCGCCAAGGTTAATAACAAACTAGTACCGCTGAGTTACCCGCTAAAAAGCGGCGACCAGATAGAGATTATTACCTCATCTAAACAACGCCCAAAAGAAGACTGGCTGGGTTATGTTGTTACCGCAAAAGCTAAAGGGCGTATTAAAAATGCGCTAAAAGAAGAAAAACGTGCTATGGCCGAAGAGGGGCGCGCGATGCTTGAGCGTAAACTTAACCACATGAAATTGAAGCCTGACGCTGAACTTTTAAACCGCCTGGCTAAAAACTATAAATTACATAGCGTGCTTGATTTATTCCATGATATTGGGGTGGGTAAGATTGACTTGAAAACCATATCTGAATATGTGGAGGAGCGCAAAGAAACATCGACCAACCGCTTTTTAAACCTCTTGCGTAACCCATTTAACAGAGAGAAGGCTGCAGAGCGCGAAAAGTTTGAGGATATGGTAACATCGCTTAGGGGGAAAGACTCTATGCTTGTTATTGGCGAAAACCTGCAGAAGATAGATTACAAGCTGGCACCATGTTGCAACCCTATACCGGGCGATGAAGTATTTGGCTTTATCACCATAAACGAAGGTATTAAAATACATAAAACCAATTGCCCCAACGCCATTAGCCTGATGAGTAACTATGCCTACCGCATTGTTAAGGCCAAATGGATTGACAAAAACTCCCTATCATTCCTATCGGCACTAAAAGTCACAGGGTTTGATGATGTGGGTATTGTGAACAATATTACCCGTATCATATCAAACGAACAGCACTTAAACATGCGCTCTATAAGTTTTGATAGTAACGATGGTATTTTTGAGGGTAATATACTGGTATTTGTAAACAGCACCGAACACCTAAACAGTCTTATACAAAAGCTGAAAAAGGTAGAAGGGGTAAAATCTGTTTTCAGGGTAGACGGTACAGAAAACGCCTAAGGTACTTATTTCTTTAAAACCTTAATTCCGTAGGTACTGCCGTTAACGGTAACGCGCAATAGATACATACCTGCAACATTAATGTTAACAGGCATGTTGCTTATACCTGTTGCTGATGCAGCATACAAGTTATCGATATAACGGCCTGTAACATCATATAATGCTACATTTATAGCTGATGTTTTGGTTGCATTTACATTTAGATAAGGAGTACCTTCGTTATCATAATAAACAAATGCTGTAAAGTTTTTGGGCGTATTATCAGTTAATCCAACAGTAGATTGTGCTGCTACTACTGCCTGATAAGCGTTAACGCGACCATAACCCAACTCAAAACTCCATGAGCCGGAAGCCTTATTGGCTAAATAATCATACCCACCGGTACGGTCGGCAGTATTTTCTAATATATAACGAGCCTGCGCATAAGTTAGGTTTCGGTTCATTGAAAGGACAAGAGCCATAACCCCGGCAGCATTGGGGCAGGCAGCAGAAGTGCCATTGAAGGTGTAATAATAGTTACCATTGCCAAAACCATTAGCTCCTAACATATCTGTAGTTGCAATTTTAACACCGGGAGCTGATACATCAAGGCTATCGCCATAGTTACCACCCCACCACGTTTCATTATCGCAACTTTGTGGGCTTTTACGCTCATCGCACATACTGGTAGCATTAACAGATATAACCTCTTGATAACGGCCAGGCAATAATATTGTAGTTGAGTTATCGTTTCCACTTGAGTACAGCATAAGCATGCCTTTCCCATTACGACCGTTGGCTATGGCTTCCAGGCCTGCATCAACAACCACCTGAGGGTCGCCAAGGAAAGGGATAAGGCTATCTGGCACACCCCAAGAGTTGCTCAACACATCAACCTCATTTTGCCATGCCCAGCTAATGCCGTTTGCAGCATCAACACTTGACGAAAGAGGGATAACCTGACCACCAAAGTTTAAATAATAGAACATGCGGATAGGTACAATTTTGCAAAAGGGTGCTACACCAGCAATACCTTCGGTATTATTCATAGCGGCGGCACAAATACCTGCACAGCAAGTGCCGTGGCCATCCTCATCAAAGTTTGGAGTTGGGTAGCCTTTGGTATCTACACTATCGCTATTGGCATCAAAACCTGGTAAAAGGTTAGGCATTAAATCGGGGTGCAGGGTATCAACCCCAGAGTCCATAATACCAATATGAATATCGGGGCTGCCGCCAGAAATAGTCCAAGCCCCTTGTACCCTCATGTCGGCATTAGGTGTGCCATTAAATTGCTGGGGACCACCTGTATTATTTAATGCCCATTGGCGGGAGTATAAGGGATCATTAGACTGTGTTGAAGGCACAACAGGAGTGAATAGGATATCAGGTTCGGCATATACAACAAAATCGTAATCAAGTAGTTTCTTCCAATCTGTTGGTATTTCCTGGTCAACTCCTTTTTCATCAATATACCTTTCAACCAAATAGGTATTTTTAAGTAGTGGAGATTTTTCTATCCTATGAAGGTCAATATCATTACAAACTGATGTTAAACGAGATTCAAATGATTCATCTTTAATTTTAACCACTATGCGGCTTTTTTCGGCCGCCATATATTTACCTTTGGTTATAACCTTGCTAATAAAAGGTATGCGCAGTTCGTTTACCAGCTTGTAATAAAAAGTATCAGCATTAATGGCAGGTGCATCAATCAAATACTCATTATGTCCAATTTTAACAACTGTGCCACCATTTAGGTATGGTAAAAAATCTGCAGTTTGCGTTTGTCCACCACTGCGGCAACCTCCACGTTTGCCTTTTACATAGTATTTACCCGGGGAAACCATTTGGGCTGATAATGAAAACGACACTAATATAAAGGCTAAAACACCTATAAATTGTACTTTTGTAGGGCGCATATCAAATGATTGTATGCGCTAATTTAGGCAACTGTTTTGACAATACTGCAAGCTATACATATATTAGAACTGGAGCGCCCTTATACACATGATGGTATAAAAAAGGCATACAGGCAGCAGGCTAAGTTATGGCATCCCGATAACTTTAGGGTATATGAACAGCAAATAGAAGCAGGCAGACGCTTTATTGAGATTAAAGAGGCTTATGACCAACTGGTTAGTTTAGATATTAAAGCACTAAACAGCTACAACCCTGCTTATGATAATGCTATATTAAAGCGTAACAGAGCGGCAGAGCCCATACGAAATAAGGAAGAACATAAGCTTTTCAAAACCCCGCTTCTTAAAGAAGCCGATAACATACTATCTCTTTTTTACCTATTTGCCAAATGGAACTGGTTTGGTCTACCAATGTTATTTGCCAAGGCCTATAATGTAGTAAACAACTATATAAAACCCCATAAAAAAGGATATGGCCCCAGTGCTGCAAGGTTTATTTTGTTTTTGTTTATAATACTATGTAGCACTGCCCTAGCTGCAGCAGTTGTACCCATACTGGTATTTATAGCATTGCTATTTACACCATTAATGTGGATATATATAAAAAGTGTAAAAGGGTTAACAAAGGTTTTTACCTATGTGATTGGCTATTTACCTGCCCCCAACTGTGGCTATATAGGTGGAGAGCTACTTTACCTTACACTTAGGAGCCTAATGCCTGTTATATTAATAATAGCTGCAGTTTTGTACATCCCTTTTAGTGACATGGCAAACGTATACCTGCTGCTTTTTAGCGGATATATAGTATTTACCTTATTTATTACCATAAGTGTGCTATACGAATGGGTTTCTTTTTACAGGGTGCAGTATCTTCGCAGCAAAATTAAAAACAGTTATACAACAGAGTAATGGACCGCAGACGATTGTATTTTTTCATATTTGGCATAGTGGCCGGCAGCGTATTTGTATATTTTATCCTGATTAAAGGAAAAAAATTTCCGGCGTGGTTGCCTGCAGACAGGGTTAAAGACCAAATACAAGGTACACGAATAGAACTTACACCAAAAGCTACCTGTATTATTACATGCACTAACATAGCGCCTAAAGAAATAGGTGCTATACTGGCCGATGGGGATGTATTATTCTCAGAAAGTGATACCCGCAAAAAGCCTTACCCTGTTTACCATATAGCAGGCAAAACTGCCAAGGGGCAAGAAGTTACCGTATATACCGAAACAAACTCTAAAACTCAGGTTACCCTGGTTTTGGAGATTGTACCAAAAGAAAAATCGCAACTACAGGGTTGTAATTGCGATTGATTATACTTAATAAAAGTAACCTTAGGCCGCTTTTACTTTTTTGCTGTTTTTCTTGTAAATGGTGTAAGCACCATAACCTACGCTTGCAAGAATCATAATAGCTACAGCTACGCCAGCTATTGAAGCTACTTCTGGTGGCGGATTAGGATCTGGGGGGCCACCTTGAGCAAATGAGAATTTAGCTAAAAAAGGTGCAAGAAACGCAAAGACTGTTAAGGTAAGCGCTCTGTTTTTTGTAAAAAATATTTTCATAAGCATTGTATTATTAACAACCGATGTACAAAGTTAATAAAATAATTTAATAATGTACACCGGTTGTAATTAAATTTAATAAAATATTGTTTGTTAATTAGTTAGTACCAAGTAATAATTTTTGATTATAAACTTTGGTTCCGGTTACAACACGTACCATATAATAACCGCTTACAACATTTGTTAAGCTTAGTTCGGTTCGGCCATTGACGGTAGAAATACCAGTAAATGAATCTACTTGCTGGCCTAACATATTGAATACTGATAGGTTGGCCTTATCAGCACCAAGGTTAGTAAACTCAAGTACAATATGGTTGCCCTGGCCTAGTATTTTAAGGCTGCCGGCATTGGTATTTTCAATTCCGGTTGTGGTATTACCAACAGTAATGGTTTTAACAGCTATATCGTTACATACATCGTTTGTTGCAGTCAGGGTTACATTGTAAGTACCTGCTGCATCGTAAGCGTGTACCACGTTGGCTGAGCCTGTCTGGGTGTTGCCATCGCCAAAGTTCCATACATACTCGTTAGCGTTGGTTGCATTCGCTGTTAAGCTAATCATCTCGTCTATCTGAACGTTTGTTGCAGATGCATTGATAGTAGCATTAATAGGACTGCTGCCGTTAACGGTAATGTACTCTTGTGCTGAGTAGCCACTTGGGTGGGTTACTGTTACCACATACTCTTGGGCTGGGAGGTTGCCTACTGTTACCGTTTTGCTTAGGTCAGTGCCTGGGGCGTAGACGTTGTTATCGTTGCCTTTAACCTCGTAAGTAGACCATACCGTTGGGGCTGGTTGGGTTAACTCGATAGAGCCCTGGCTGTCGCAATCCTGGTCTGCCACCTCGGCTTGCAAGCCCGGTTGGAAGTGTAGCATAAAGCGGTCTGGGTTATCGTTTAAGTTGGCGTTG
>JAIXUZ010000064.1 GCA_027483285.1 Bacteroidota bacterium | reverse complement strand
TTTAAATCTTCGTATTGCCAGGGTTTGTTTTTCTGATACTCGTACTTAAACTTACGGCTGTTGGGAAACATCCATACCACCAGCATTACCGTTAGTATAAACACAAACGATTTAAATGCCACAGAGTTGGCCGAGCGTACGCTTTCTTTTATCCTGTCCATCCTAAGTGTGTCAAATGTACAAAAGTTGGCAGTTAGTAGTTAGTTGTTTTTTGTAAGTAATTAGAAAGGGAGTGTTAGTAGCTGGTTAACAGTTTCCAATTAGCAGAAACAAATATTTTAATGGCTTGTTAGTTTTTACCCATACGCTACACGCTATCGGCTATAACCTAAAAATATTACCTTTGCACCCGCAAAACAGTTATCAAAAAAATGAAAGAAGTATACGTTGTATCAGCAGTGCGCACGCCTATCGGCAGTTTCGGTGGTTCATTATCAACAGTACCTGCTACCAAACTTGGTGCAATTGCTATTAAAGCCGCTTTAGAGCGTGCAGGTGTTAACCCTGCTGAGGTTAATGAAGTGTTTATGGGCAACGTGCTGCAAGCTGGCGAAGGCCAGGCCCCTGTTACGCAAGCCTCTATATACGCAGGCATCCCTAATACCGTACCGGGCACTACTATCAACAAGGTGTGTGCATCGGGTATGAAATCGGTTATGCTGGCTGCCCAGTCTATTATGCTTGGCCACAACGATGTTGTTGTTGCCGGTGGCATGGAGAATATGAGCGCAGTGCCATACTACTTAGATAAAGCCCGCAAAGGTTACGGCTACGGCCACGGCCAGATACAAGATGGTGTGTTGAAAGACGGCCTTTGGGATGTTTACAATGAATACCCAATGGGCAACGCTGCCGAGTTGCTTGCCAAAGAAAACAACATTACCCGCGAAGACCAGGATGCTTTTGCTATTGAAAGCTACAAACGTTCTGCAGCTGCATGGGCTGCCGGTAAATTTGCCGATGAGGTTGTACCTGTTACCATAGAAGGTAAAGTGCCTGTTACCGTTAGCGAAGACGAGGAATACAAAAAAGTAAATTTTGATAAAATCCCAGGCCTTAGGCCGGTATTTGTAAAAGACGGAACGGTTACTGCTGCTAACGCTTCTACATTAAACGATGGTGCATCTGCACTGGTGTTGATGAGCAAAGAAAAAGCGGAAGCATTAGGCATAAAGCCTATTGCTAAAATACGTGGCTTTGCCGATGCGCAACAAGCCCCTGAGTGGTTTACCACCGCTCCTGCTAAAGCACTTCCAAAAGCTATTGCAGCTGCAGGCCTTGAGCAAAAAGATATTGAATACTACGAGATAAACGAAGCATTTTCTGCTGTTGCCATTGGCAACAACCGCCTGTTGAACTTAGACCCTGCAAAGGTTAACGTAAACGGTGGTGCGGTAGCTCTTGGTCACCCACTGGGTAGCTCAGGCTCGCGTATTATTGTTACCCTGCTAAACGTGCTTAAACAAAACGGTGCTAAAATTGGCGCTGCAGGTGTATGCAACGGCGGCGGTGGTGCAAGTGCTATTGTTGTGGAGTTGGTTTAACCTCATCCCCCAACCCCTTCTCCTAAAGAGAGAAGGGGAGCAAATAAAATAATATAGCCCACGATTTTAATCGTGGGTAATTAAATAAAAGAGCGTATGTATATCGTATCATTAAATTATAAAGTACCTGCCAAGGTTATTGCGCAGTTTCAGGATGAGCATACTGCTTTTTTGAAAGAACATGTTAATTCGGGAGCCTTTATCCTGACCGGTCCGCGTGAGTTGAAGATTGGCGAAATATTGATTGCCAATACCAAAACAAAAGACGCGTTAGAGTCTATTTTAGAGAAAGACCCTTTTAAAAAGAATGCCGTAGCCGACTATAAAATTATGGAGGTAACGCCTACCATGGCGGCTAAAAAGCTTAACTTTTTGCTAGAGCAGGAAGCGTAGGTTTCAAAACATATTTTAGAAAGCCCTTTCAAGAAATTGGAGGGGCTTTTTACTTTAATAAAGTTATAGTTCCTTTCTTGATTTGCCCATTTGGTAAGGTTAGAATATAGTAATATACCGCGCTGGAATTGTTTTCTCCTTTCCAGTTATTTTGATAATTATCTGATTGGTAAACCACATTGCCCCAACGGTTGTAAATAATTAAGGAGGAATTATCGGGGAGGTTTTCTATCTCAAAAGTTTCATTTAGCTGATCCCCATTTGGAGTGAAAACATTTGGAATTATTATTTCTGTTGTTGGCGGTGGTGGATTGCATTCTACCAATGAGAAATTATCATAAAAAATATAACCCATTGCCTGGGCTATATTATCGCCACCAAAAATTGTATCTGTATCAGCATCAGAGTTAAAATTACCCACAGTCATATACCTCTCACCCCCAGACGCAATGTAGGATACATCTACTTTTGTCCAATTGATTGTATCGCTAAAAAATAGCCCGTCAGGGGTATATAGTTGTGGAGTTACCGGTAGTAGATAATAGGTGTTAAAGTGGATAGAATCAGTAGAAAAATAAATTCCAATTTTATCTATGTAGGTTCTCCATGAATCATTATCGGCAGCATTAACGTAAAATGTGAGACAATATGTATTGTTTGAGTCTAACGGTTGCGATAGTTTATTAGTAATCATTTCCCTTTGATTGCTACTAATAGCGTAGACACCCGCCCCGGCGTAGGCATTTCCATCTTGCGGGTATTGAAAGCCGGGAGCATTGTACGGCACGCCGCTGGTACTATCTGAAAAACAAATGCTACTATAATTATTGGGAGTATTTATAGAAGTATTATACCAATATTTTGGGGCAAAAATCTCAAAATGTGCCGGACATGGGTCATATTCTTCAAAACTGCCATTTTGAATAAGGTTTTGTTGCCCTTGCACAGAAAGTACACATAATAAAAAGCAAATGGGCAGCCAACGTAACATATATGCAATGTATGTCCTTTTTTAATATGTAGAAAAAACAGTTTAGGGTAGTTATCGGATAAAAAAATTCCCCCTTTAAATAAAGGGGGCGCTGCAATGCCAATATTTATTGGTGTTGCAGAGGGGGATTTTTAATGAAGCTTGATTTTGAGACGCTAAAAATCCCTCCCCTCCGACACAAGGTCGGAGGTACTCCCTTTATTTAAAGGGAGAATAATATTATTGCTATCCACTAAAAAAGATGCACCTGCATGCTGAAGTATACCATGCGGCCTATTTGCGGGCCACCGAATACCTCAAAACGTTTGTTGTTTAGCACGTTTGATGCGCCTATGCGCAATGTAGTTTGCAGCGATTCAAGCTCGTAGCTTATTTGGCTGTCTAACACATTGTAGCTTCTAACAGGGCCTGTAGCAAATGGGCTTTGCCATTGGAAGCTGTCTACCCACTGCCAGTTAAGGCCAAAGCCTAAACCTTTCCACGCCTTGGTGCCACGCACGCCCAGGTTTACCTTGTGTTTT
>JAIXUZ010000425.1 GCA_027483285.1 Bacteroidota bacterium | reverse complement strand
AGCATTATGGGCAGCATCTTTTCAATCTCCTGCTTACGGCTGCCGGGTAGCACTGCTATGTATGGTTTCTCGGGCCTGTTGGGTAATGGCCTTTCGGCAATGGCATCAAGCAACGGATGCCCAACAAAGTGTACTTTATAATCAAAGCGATGGTAAAACTCTTCTTCAAACGGCAGTATTGCCAGCATCAAATCAACATCGCGTTTTATCTGGTGCACCCGCGATTGTTTCCATGCCCATATTTGGGGCGATATATAATAGATAACCTTAATGCCTTGTTTTTTGGCCCATTTGGCAATACGCAGGTTAAAGCCGGGATAGTCTACCAATATAATAGCATCGGGCTTATAAGCCAGTATATCCTGCTTGCAAAAGCTAATGTTGTTTAATATGGTGCGCAGGTTCATGGTAACTTCAATAAAGCCCATAAAAGCCAGTTCGCGGTAGTCTTTAACAATTTCAGCACCCTGTTTATGCATCAAATCGCCACCCCACGCGCGGAGCTGCGCACCGGTATCAGCTAATTTAATGTGCTTAATCAGGTTAGATGCATGCAAATCGCCCGAGGCTTCGCCTGCAATTACATAGTACTTCATTGTTCACTAAAATTAATAGGTCTATCTATACCCTTAAAACATCATTATTAAATGTATAAACAGACAAAATGGCTTGTTTATTGATAAGTAAACGACAAAAAGTCGCATTTTATTGCTTGGTACTGAATTTGAAATAGGGATTGTATCAATTTAAAACTTAAAAAATTAAATATCATGACACTAGTAAAATTTAAAAAGAATGCTCCTGCCGACTTTATGAACTCGTTTTTTAACGATGTATGGAGCAATGAGTTTACTCCCCTTAACCGTGCTTACGGTCGTTCTGTTGCTGTTAACATTGCCGAGACAGACCAAAACTTTACCTTATACTTTGCAGCCCCGGGCTTTACCAAAGAAGGTATAAAAGTAAAATTAGACGGCGACACCTTAACAGTGTCTGCTGAAGCGAAAACTGAAAATGCAGAAACGAAAGAGAACTTCAAGCGCCGCGAGTTTGTTCATACATCATTCAGCCGCTCATTTACCTTACCTGATACTATTGATGGTGAAAAAATTGAAGGCAAATACGAAAACGGAATCTTAACCGTTATATTACCTAAGAAAGCGAATGACAAGCAAACAAGCGTTCGCGAGATAAACCTTAATTAAGATCTTATCATACAGTTTGTGAACAGTTAATGGCCTTGGTCTCTATGAGATTGAGGCCTTTTCTTTTTTAGTTCACCAGCATAATTTTGGTTACGTTTGTTTGTGTACCATCGGTATTAGTAGTAAACACAAGGTACACACCTGTTTTAGCACGGTCGCCATTAAAGTTGTTACCATTCCAAACAGCGGTACCGCCATTGGCTTTTGTCTGGTATACAACACGCCCTGCAATATCTGTTATTTTAACATCAGCATCACGCACTAAACCTTTTATAGCAATAGGGCCGGTGTAGTTTGGCCTAACAGGATTTGGGAAAGCATAAACTTTGTCATAGGTATCCAGTCCTTCAGTAGCATCACCCCGGTATGATACCAAACCTTCATCAGTAGCAATAAAAACCTCGCCTGTTTCAGAATTTATCGCAATGCTGAAAATGGTATTAGATAGCAATGGGCTATTATCAATATTGAAGTTGTATATCTGCTGGCTACCATCGGCTGATATTAAAAACACCCCTCCTTTTTCAGTACCTATCCATTTGCGGTTTGCCCCATCAACTACAATGCAGGTAATTTTTTCGTTTTCTAACAATGGGTAGAAAAAGCCACCTTCTACAATACCTGGTTTTTGTGCATCAAAATTGCTGCCAGTGAATATAGCCTCTGGCGAATAAAACACACATACGCCTTTGCCAGTGCCCACCCAAACCTGGCCATCCAGGTCTTCAACTACTACACGAACATCCTCGTCGGGTAAAGCACCTGCCCCGGCCGATGTAGAAAGGATACGGCGCTTATTGGCAGGTATGGTTCCATTCTCGTCTTTAAATACCAATATACCACCTCCCCGCGCCAGCACTGCCCATTTTTGACCATAGCTGTCTATAATTAAGGGCCCAGTAAATTTGTTATTTAATAAGGTGCCAAAATTAAAAGCGGTAAAGGTTCCATCTTTAGTACGGCGTATTATACCACTTTGGTTAAAGGCATTGGTAAACCAAAGTGTTCCGTTGGTTTCGAAAGCAGCGCCGGCTGTATAGGTTTGGCCTTGGCCTACCAATATAGTATTGTTACTATTGGCAGCTGTGTACCTTATAAATTCATTGTTTTTTAACTCTACAAGGCCACGGCCCCATGATGTAAAATAGGCGTGGTTAGGGTCGGTAGGGTCTATTGCAGCGGCCATGTAATCCCACGAGTTATTTAAAACTGTATCTGTAGCTCGTGTTCGGTTCATCCAATTGGTACCATCGTATACAGATACTTGGCCAAAGTTGAAGGGGCTTTGGTAGTATATTGTGCCACCGGGCACTGTCCATAACTTACCTTTATTAAAAACCATGTTTAAAGTACCTTTTTGCTGCGGGCCAATAGGGGTAACCCTTTGTTCAGGCAAATTACCGCCACTAACATAGGCGCCGTTGTTCTTATCAGCTACCCACAGGTTGCCTAAGTCATCATAAGTAGCTTCGTTAGGGTTTAGTGTACCATCGTTAAGTACAGTTACCTGATATTGTAAATTTCCGGTAGCATCATAAACGTAAGATCCTAAATAGCAGCTAATAATAAGCTTTTCGTTAGATGCTATAAGTGTATTTGTGCGGAAATGAAAATCGGCAGAACGGTCAACCCAATCAGCACCATTGTAAACAAAACAGGTGTCGGTTGTTAAAGTAGGGTTTGAGTAGTTGGCATATAGCTTATTGTGCACAAATACAACTGCATTTATTCTGCTGTTTGTTCCGTTTGGCAAGCCAGTGTCAACTGACCAGTTGTTAAAATCATTTAAAAAGGGATTACTCAATTGGGCTTTGTATAAGCCAATATCAGTTGCTGCGTAAAGGTAGGTGCCATCTGTAGCTGTTTGGCTTACGTTTATGTTAGAGCCGTTGGGGCCAATAATATAAGTTTCTTCAAATTCTTTATTGGGTATGTTGAATACAGAAATACCAAAATTGGTTGCTATATAAGCCTTCTCGCCAATAAACATAATGTTGTTTATGGTCTTTTTACCTAATATGCTGGTGCTGCGTTTTATATCAGAATAATTCTCAATGGTTTTGCCGTCGATTATTAAATCCATATTGCCATTGTTGTAGCCAATAACAAGGGTTTTAAGGTTTTTATTGTAGCGCACAACGGTAGCGCCTATATCAGACAAGCCTGATACTTTAGATAAGCGTGTAACAGAGTTATCAAGCAAGTCGTAATAAAATACGCCTGTTTCAACAGCTACATAAACACGATTTCCTGCAGCAGCAACAGAAAGGCCTTTGTTGTAAGGTAAATGGTCCCTCCACTGGCCTATGCCAACCTGCTGTGCATTGGCAAAAAGCACAACAACTATTGATAATGATAGTAAAACAAGCTTCTTCATTTAATATAATATGCCTGCTTAACGCAGAAAATGTAAAATTATTTCTTGTAAAAATTCATTTCCGAAATATACTTATAAACGGCTTCAGGCAGCATATACCTTATACTTTTACCTTCTTTAATGGCATTGCGTATGTACGTAGCCGATATTTCCATTTGTGGCGCTTCTATCCATTTAACACGCGGGTGTGTTTTAAGGTTGCCTCCATCATATCCCGGGCGTGGGTAAACATACAACTCACATAGTTCCATTAGTTGCTCATAGTTTTTCCATTTGGTAAAACTCTCCAGGTTGTCGGCACCTAACAGCAATGTAAAAATATGTTTGGGGTATTTCTCAGCAAGCCGTAAGATAGTATTTATGGTATACGATGGAACAGGCATTTTTAATTCAATATCAGATACCTTTAGCTTTTTACTATCGTCAACTGCCAGTTTAGCCATTGCCAGCCTGTGGGTGTTAGATAGTAAGGTGCTTTTATTTTTTAACGGGTTGTGTGGAGACACTACCAGCCATACCTGATCAAGCCCGCTATTTTCGGCAATGTATTCAGCTATAACTAAATGCCCTGTATGTATGGGATTAAACGAACCGAAGAATAAACCAACCTTCATATTACAAAAGTATGAAATTGGTATGCTGTTAGGGTTAAATAATTTTTACAGAATAGGTTTTTGAATTGTTTTTGTATATGTTTGAATAAACCAAACATTATTATTTATGAAGAAGATTTTACTATTTATTGCAGTTTTTGCAGGGTTAGCAGCAAACGCACAAGCTCCGCCACAAGGTATAAATTACCAAGCCGTTGCTCGCGATAACACCGGGAGCATATTGGCAAATGCTACTATATCAATAAAATTTAGCATTATAAATGATTTGGTAAACAACGTTACGTTGTACCAGGAAACCCATACCAATGTTGTTACCAACCAGTTTGGCCTTTTCTCTTTAGTTATAGGGCAGGGGACCCAATCAGGCGGCACGTTACCCAACTTTACCGCAATACCCTGGGGTACGGTTACGCCTTATTTAAAAGTGGAGGCTAACCCAGGAACTGGTTTTATAGATATGGGAACAATGAAATTTTGGAGTGTTCCCTACGCTATGTACGCCGGTAACGGCGGAGGTGGCGGTGCCACCGGCCCAACAGGCCCTCCGGGTGTGGCAGGTGCTGCAGGTCAAAATGGTTCTACAGGCCCACAAGGCCCTGCCGGACCAGCCGGCCCTACCGGACAACAAGGTCAGCAAGGCTTAATAGGTCCCGGTGGAGCTGCAGGCCCAACCGGCCCACAAGGACAACAAGGAGCCCAAGGCCCGGCGGGAGCCCCAGGTGCAGCTGGTGCGCAAGGCCCACAGGGCAATGTTGGCCCAACAGGCCCCGGCGGATTAAACGGAGCAACCGGAGCAACAGGTGTTGCCGGTCCTACAGGCCCTACTGGTGCCAATGGTGCAACGGGTGCACAAGGCCCAACAGGCCAATCGCTAACTATGGATATGTTTACCGCGGTTGATGTTGTTAGTGGAGCAGGTTCTACGGGCTGGACTACCTACAACGCATCAGGCTCTGTACCTGTAGGTACCCGTTTTGTAATTTTAGAAGCAGAGGCTGCACAATCCGGACCCGATAGCGGTGATATTGATTCTCATATACGCTTACGTTCTGCAAATGGACAACCATCGTTTATTTTACTCCGAGGCCGTGCTGCTGCTGATGGTGACAATGCTGCCTGGGGCGGACAGGGCATTTTTCCTGTTTCATCAAACCGTACTTTTGATTATATTATTGAAAGCCCTGGTTTTAATGGTGGTTATACCCTTAGGTTAATAGGTTACATACAGTAATCTACTATTATTACTGGCTTGTTTTTTGCAGGGCTAACCATATGGTTAGCCCTTTGCTTTTAGGCAAGCTTTTAAAATAAAGTAATTTAGCGCCCGTTAATACCCTGTGACCAAGTCGATAGTAAAATATAAGATACGCCTGATGCGCTTTGTTTTTGTAGCAGGCGTGCTATTGGCTGTGGGTAAGTTTGTGGCGTATTTCTTAACGCACTCCAACGCCATTTTAAGTGATGCGATGGAGTCTATAATAAACGTGGTAGCGGGTGCTATAGCAACTTTTGGAGTTAGTTTTGCTGCCCAGCCAAAAGATGAAGACCACCCTTATGGCCATGGAAAAATAGAATTTCTATCGGCAGGCGCTGAAGGCGGGTTAATTTTTTTAGCAGGCCTTTTTATTATATACAAAGCCATTGCCAGCTTTTTTGAACCTCAGGAATTCCACAACCTTGATATTGGTATAATACTTACCGCAGCCGCAGGTTCTATTAATTTTTTACTTGGCGGGCTATTATTAAGGGAAGGTAGAAAACACCACTCTGCTTTGTTAATTGCCGATGGTAAGCATTTGCTTACCGATACTGTTACCAGCATCGGGGTGGTTGCAGGCGTATTTGCTGTGTATGTTACCGGTTACGAATGGTTAGATAGTGCTACTGCCATTGTATTTGCTTTGTATATTTTATATACTGGCTATAAACTGGTGCACGAGGCTACTGTCACATTGCTTGATAAGGCAGACTATGATAAGCTGAAAGAACTGGTAAAACTGTTTAAAGAAAACAGGCGTGAAAAGTGGATAGATATACACAACCTGCGTACCCAAAAATATGGCACTGATTTGCATGTGGATTGCCATATAACATTGCCTTGGTATGATACATTAGAAGAATCGCATAAGGAGGTAGACCACCTGCGCGATATGGTGCAGGAAAACATGAAGTACGATGTGGAGTTTTTTATACATGCCGACCCTTGCGTGCCGCCCAAAAGCTGCGAGGTATGTACATTGAAAGACTGCCCGGTACGCCGTGCGTCGTTTATACGCAAAATAGACTGGACACTGGAAACACTGCTGCCTAACCAAAAGCACAGTATTAAAGAAGGGTAGTAGTTTTACTGAAGCATTAGCTCTATGCGTTCTGCATAAATAAAGTAGGCAACAAAGACAGCACCTATTGCTAATACCAAAACGCCCGCTGCGGCAATATCTTTAATAAGCCCTGCACGCGGGTCTTTTTCAGGATGCAGCAAATCAATAGTACGTTCAATAGCGGTATTAAAAAACTCGGCACCTATAACTGATGCTATAACCAGGGTTTGCACCATCCACTCAAAACGCGAAATATGAAAATAAGCACCAGCAAATGTGGTAACTACCAATGCGGCAAGGTGTATCTGCACATTAGTTTCGTGGGTAATAACATGTATCAAACCTTTGAAAGAATAGCCGAAGCTTTTGATAAGGCGTGTTATGGAGAATAGCTGTTTCATAGTGGTTTATACTTAACCATTCTTATGCCATCAATGTTCTCAACCTGGTGTTCAACCCCATCAATAAAATAGCTTGTCCTTTCGCCTTCGGGCACCCTAATCCATAGTGTTTCTTTAAGCAACGCCTTTGGGTGCATTTTAACCGTTATGTTTTGCTGCGCACCGGCTACCTGCTCAACCTCACAACCGGGGAATATATGCCCGCCACCACCCGCAATGCAAAGGCCTGTGTTTATCTGCTCTAAAAACACCTTGGTTTGGTATCCGTTTAGTTTTACACTTGTCGGTTGCTCTATCTTTTTAGTTTCTGAAGAATAGAATTTAGCCACGTCTTTTATTTCAAAGGTTGCATCTTTTTTGCCCAGGTTTATAAATACGCGGTAGTATAAACTTTGTATGCGTATGCGTACATCAAAAGCCATACCCTTGCGGTTTACAAAGGCTGTTTGCTTTTGCACATGAGGGAATGTAGACTTATACAAGCGCATGGTTTCCTCATCGTACTCATTTATATTATCTGATGTAAATACCAAACCGCCAAAAAGCAGGTTGGTTACCAATAGTGTGTATTGCTGTTTTTTGCTTAGCCTGTTCTTATTATCGCGCAGTATAAAAACATCAGGGTCGTTTAGGAAGACGCGGCCATTCATAGCCCTGCGGTTTATGGTATCAAGCAAAGCATTGTTGGTAGAAATACGCTCGCGCAAGCCTACCGCTTTCCCCGATTTTAACTCCCAACCCAAACTAATGTCAGAGCCTATACGGCAATAATCTACCAGGCTATATGCAGGGGCTAAAGGCACACCGCAACCCAGTATTATTTTATCGCCACAAATGCGGCGAAGTAGTTGCATAGCATCGCGCATAATCTCTCCACGGGTTTTATCCCTGAGGGGAATAAGGCCTGCCGCAAAAAGAAAATCGAGTTTAACCATATCAAAACCCCAGGTGTTGAATATGGTTTTGAAAACTTCTTCCAGGTATTTTATCACATCGTCGTTATAAATATCAAGCGCATAGTACCATGCGTTTTTGCCTTTTCCCCAACCCGGGTTGTAACCCGCGTGTATCAGGTGGTGGTCATCAATCTTTACCAGCCATTCTGGGTGT
>JAIXUZ010000141.1 GCA_027483285.1 Bacteroidota bacterium | reverse complement strand
TTTGCGGGGCACCATGGCTGTATTTGCTTTGGGTGGGCGCATACTTTACCACCTACAACTTTTGCCTGCGCGTACGCTCTATTGCAGAACATAGCATAGTAGCCAACTCTACCGATAACTACGCAAACTCGCGCACTACGTATGCCAATTTTTTAGAGCGTATGCTCTTTGCCCCACACTATGTAAACTACCATGCCGAGCACCATTTGCTTATGACGGTACCACCCTACAACCTACGCCGCATGCACAGCATGATTAAAGAGCGTGGCTTCTTTGAAAAAGGGTTGTTGGAGCCAAACTACATCCGCATAGTAAAACTGGCCGCCAGTGGCAGAAAAAAAGCCCTGTCTAATTAATTGAACTAGGCTTTCTTTAAATTTTACCAATTACTTTCCGTTCCAAATAATGCTAACAATAATTTCATTTTTCCGTCCTAAAAATTGATATGGGGCGTTGTAGCCTAAAAAGCGAAAATTCCCATAATACTCAATTCCATTTTTCCTTAATACCCCTTCTAATTTTTTTGCATTAATTTTTATTTTCTCGTCATTAGCATACCCTCCAAACCGAATAGCTGCAACATACTCCTGTGCAGTTGTTTTAATGCTTACAGATGAATCGTTTGGTTTAGGTAAATTATCTTTGGTATAGTCACCTGGCATAACAAAACTCATAGATGAAAGAGAATCGTTAATGTCCATATGTACTGGCGTTGTCATGGCAATTTTCTTATTGGCCTTATTACTACCAAAAATAAATGAAGCCAACTTTCTAAATCCCGGAGAAGATAATTCTTTGTATGTTTTTACATCCATCGAAATACTTGCCATTGTAGCTGGAGGGTACAATCGTATCTCAAAATCTTCTTCTGTTTTTATTACTTCGTATGGTTGAGTTTCTGTGTTTGCCATTATAAAATATACCTGAGAGGAAACAAATAATACTATGAGAATTGTAATTATGATAAATGCTAATTTCATGCTGAATTATTCTTATACATGTAGTAAATAAAAAACAACACCCTGACTTTCTTTGTTTAAACAATCTGATAATACTATTTAAAAGTGTTTAAAATACCTGCGGCTATAAGCGCTACAGCAAGCTATTTCTCACAAATAAATTAAAAAATAAGCACGATTATATTTACTTATAAAAACAAAAAGCCCCGGCGTTTCCGTCGGGGCTTTTCTTTATAAGTAAAGGTTTCTTATCCAAGGTATGTTTTAAGGATTTTGCTACGTGATGTGTGTTTCAAACGACGGATCGCTTTTTCTTTAATCTGGCGTACACGCTCACGTGTAAGGTCAAACTTCTCACCTATCTCTTCCAATGTCATTGCATGCTCACCGTTTAAGCCGAAGTATAACTTAATAACGTCAGCCTCGCGGGGGGTAAGTGTAGACAATGCGCGCTCAATCTCTTTACGTAACGAGTCATTAATCAAACCACTCTCAGGGCTTGGGCTGTCAGAGCTACGCAGTACATCGTACATATTGCTCTCTTCCCCTTGCACCAGCGGTGCATCCATAGAAATATGGCGGCCCGAGTTTTTAATAGACTCTTTAACGTCGTTCTCGGTCATCTCCAAAATCTGGGCTATCTCTTCGGCAGTTGGCTCGCGCTCGTATTCCTGCTCTAGTTTAGAGAATGCTTTATTGATTTTATTGATAGAACCAATCTTGTTCAGCGGTAAACGTACAATACGTGATTGCTCGGCTAATGCCTGAAGGATTGACTGGCGGATCCACCAAACGGCGTACGATATGAATTTGAAACCACGGGTTTCGTCAAAGCGCTGCGCAGCCTTAATCAAACCAAGGTTACCCTCGTTAATTAAGTCGGGCAGGCTAAGGCCCTGGTTTTGGTATTGTTTAGATACCGATACAACGAAACGTAAGTTGGCTTTGGTTAGCTTCTCCAACGCTGCCTGGTCGCCCTGGCGTATACGGCGTGCTAACTCAACTTCCTCTTCGGCGTTGATAAGCTCAACCTTTCCAATCTCTTGTAAATACTTATCAAGAGAGGCGGTTTCGCGATTAGTAACTTGTTTGGTAATCTTTAACTGTCTCATAGGCAAACACCCTTTATATCAAAGGGGCTTTTATACGATAGTTGAATATATATGTTACAAATAATAATAAGCAATAACTAGTCGCGGCGTGGGCCACGGTTATCACGTCCACCGCCTTTAAAATCGCGGCGTGGGCCACGGTCACCACCTTCACGGCGTTCGCGTGGTTCCGGCTCAACATAACCTTCAGGCTTGTCGATAAGGACCTTACGTGATAGTTTCAATTTACCGGTTTTAGGGTCAAGGCCAATTAGTTTAACCTCAATCTCATCACCTTCATTCAACACACCATCCATAGTTTCCAGGCGCTCCCATTTAATTTCAGAAATGTGAAGCAAACCATCTTTACCCGGTAGTATCTCAACAAACGCACCAAAGGGTTGTATTGTTTTAACTTTACCTTTATAAATTGTACCTACTTCAGGCTCAGTAATAATGTTTGTAATGCGTTGTAACGCTGCATCAATATCGTTTTTGTTGGCTGATGATATTTGGATAACACCTTCCTGGCCAACTTCTTCAATAGTAATAACAGTATTGGTTTCGCGTTGCATTTCCTGGATAACCTTGCCACCTGAACCAATAACGGCACCAATGTATTCACGTGGTATACGGAATTCAACAATACGTGGGGCGTGTGGTTTGTAGTCTTCGTTAGGCGCGGTCATTGTTTTAGCAATCTCACCTAGAATATGAAGACGGCCTGCACGGGCCTGGTCAAGGGCCTGGGTCATAATTTCAGACGTTAAGCCATCCACTTTAATGTCCATTTGGCAAGCGGTAATACCGTTTTCGGTACCTGTTACCTTAAAGTCCATATCACCTAAGTGGTCTTCGTCGCCAAGAATATCAGAAAGAACGGCAAATTTACCTGAGCCATCGGTAATTAAGCCCATAGCGATACCCGATACCGGACGTTTAATTTTGATACCAGCATCCATCAAAGCTAATGTACCGGCGCAAACCGTGGCCATTGATGATGAGCCGTTAGACTCAAGGATATCAGAAACTATACGGATAGTATAAGGATTCTCCGGAGCCGTTGGAATCATGTTTTTCAACGCACGTAACGCAAGGTTACCATGGCCTACCTCGCGGCGGCTGGTACCGCGGTTGGCGCGGGCCTCACCTGTAGAAAAAGCAGGGAAGTTGTAGTGCAATAAGAATTTGGCGGTGCCTTTAATAATGGCGCCATCAATCATCTGCTCATCCATTTTGTTACCAAGGGTAACCGTGGTAAGCGATTGTGTATCGCCACGGGTAAAGATAGCCGAACCGTGGGCACCCGGAAGGTAATCAACCTCGCTCCAAATGTTACGTATCTCGTCTGTTTTACGTCCGTCTAAGCGTATACGCTCATTCAATATCACATCGCGAACGGCTTGCCATTCTACCTCGTGGTAGTATTTTTTAATCAGACCAATCTTTTCCGCTAATGCTTCTTCGCTAAAAGTAGCTTTGTACTCATCCAGCACGGCTTTAAAAGCAGCTTTACGGTCGTCTTTTTTAGGATTTCCCGCTTTAGCTACAGCATACACTTTATCGTACGTAGCGGCTTTAACAGCAGCGCGTAAGTCTTCGTCGTTCGTTTCATGGTTGTAAACGCGGGCAGGTTTTTTGCCACCTGCAGCCTCAACCAATGCATTGATAGCGGTAAGCTGGCATTTGATAGCCTCGTGGCCAAATGCAATAGCCGACATCATATCAGCTTCTGCTACTTCTTTCATTTCGCCTTCAATCATCACTACGTTATCCATAGTGGCGGCAACCATCATATCAATATCGGCTGTTTCTATCTGTTCCATTGTTGGGTTTAACACCAACTCGCCGTTTATGCGGCAAACACGTACTTCAGAGATAGGGCCTTTAAAAGGAATGTCAGAAAGGGCAAGGGCTGCCGATGCTGCTAAACATGCGTAAGAGTCTGGCAACACACCAGGCTCTGCAGATATTAAGTTAATAACAACCTGTGTGTCGGCATGGTAATCTTCAGGAAACAGTGGGCGCAACGCGCGGTCAACTAAACGGCAGATAAGGATTTCGTAATCTGACGGACGGGCCTCACGTTTAAAAAAGCCACCCGGAAAAACACCGGCAGCTGCATACTTTTCTTTATATTCAACGGTTAAGGGCATAAAATCGGCCCCCGGAACCGGGTCTTGGTTAGATACTACGGCAGCCAATAACATGGTGTTGCCTATGCGTACTACTACCGAGCCGTCGGCTTGTTTTGCTAGTTTACCGGTTTCAAGGGTAACTGTACGGCCATCGCCCAAATCGAACGATTGAGTAATTGCTATTTTAGACATAGTCTGATTGGTTAAAAAACTTTAAATGAAAAACGAAAAGAGGCAATTTTGAATTGCCTCTTTTTCGTTGGTGAATTATTTACGGATACCCAGGGTTTTGATAATCGCCCTGTAGCGCTCAATGTCATTGTTTTTTAGGTAGTCGAGTAAACGACGACGCTTACCTACAAGGTTTATTAGCGACCTTTGGGTGTTAAAATCCTTACGGTTTACTTTTAAGTGCTCTGTAAGGTGAGTGATACGGTGTGTGAAAAGGGCAATCTGGCCTTCTGAAGAACCTGTGTTGGTTTCAGTTTCACCGTGTAGTTTAAAAATTTCTTTTTTTACTTCGCTTGTCAAGTACATCTTTATACTGTAAAATGTTTTTTACTTCTTTATTAAGGAGTGCAAAGATAGAGAAATTTTATTAACAACAAACCCTAGGCTATTAATTTTATTTTTAGTATTGATTTTCAGGCACTTATATAATTGCCTAAGCAACGGTTTGGGGTTATTAACTAAAACAGGCCCAACGGATAACCGAGGGACCTGTTCCAATAGAATTTATAAACAAGCTTAGATTTTATCAATCAGCTTTTTAATCTCGTCTTTGCCTTTGCCCACTTTCTGTTGAATTTTACCCCACATTTCGTCAGCTTGTCCTTCTCCGTACAACAAATCGTCGTCGGTTAAATCGGCAAATGCTTGTTTTAGTTTTCCTTTAAGCTCGTTAAAAGCTCCTTCTGTTTTATTAGTTGGCATGTTTTCTAAGTTTTTAGAATGAATAAATAATTATGCGTTTTTAGCGCTGCCACGTATAAGGCGCAATAGCACCGCTACAATGGCTATTACCAATAGTATGTGGATAAGGCCACCGGCGTGGTAACCTAAAAAGCCTATAGCCCATCCTTCTACAAGTATTACCGCTATGATATAAAGCAAATTCCCCATGGTTTATATTTGTTTAATGTTTATATTAAGTTGAGGTATTAAAAACCAGGTTCAATACTTAAGCTACGTAAGCTCTTAGCATCCAGGCCATGGTTTCGTGCTGGCCTGCCAGCTTGGTTACAAAATCGGTTGTGCCAATATCTTTGCAGCCATCAGTAACGGGTATAATATCGGTACGTATGTTGCGCACAATAGCCTCGTGGTCTTCTATCAGGGCTTGTATTATTTTCTTTTGGTCGGTAAAGTCGCTGCTATCTTCTTTTAAGTGGGTAACAGCTAAAAAATCCTTTAATGTGCCTTTAGCCAATACTCCCAACACGCGGATACGTTCAGCAACCTCATCTACCACATGGGCCAGTTGGTTGTACTGCATTTCGAAAAACTTGTGGAGCTCCATAAAATTAGGGCCTTGTATATTCCAATGCGAGTGTTGTGTTTTGGTATACAGCACATACTCATCGGCAAGCAGTGCGTTAAGCAGGGTGGCTACCTTTTTAAGGTCAGCATCGGCTAAATCAATATTTGGTTTCATAGTTATTATAGTTAGGTACTGTTTATATTAATCTAAACCCGTTGCCTGGTCTTCTTCAAGGTTTTTGTGGTTGTCTCCGCCCAAACTGTAATAGTTATTTTCTTCATCTTCCCGGCCAATTTCTTCGTTAGCGTCGTCTAACTCAGCACCGGGTATGTCCAAGTCATCGGCACCAAATTCTCCTTCGGGGTTACGCTCATTCTCGCCTAAAAAAGCAGGGTCGGCTTTTATTGATGTTGGGGCTTCAGGGTCTATGCTTTGCTCCTTTTTATCGTGGGCATATATATCCTCGCTTTTAGGGTATGGCAGGTAACCGGGAAACTCATTTTCTGGATTTTTATCGTCTTTATTTTCGCTTTCGGTATTCATAACAATGGTTTTTAAGTAGTCAGAAAAAAATAATTTTCTAAAAAGGGCTACCATAACATAACAGCCCCAATTAGCGTTTTACATTAAAACCTAAAGCCACCGGTTACCTGGCCCCATACGTTTTTATAACGCGGGGTGTCTGATGTTCCGTCGCCGTTGTTGTTTTGCAAATCCCACGCTACGCGGCCTCCAATTACAAAGCGGTTTATATTGATATCAATACCCGCTGCAAGGCCAAATATGTTTTTGCGTATGTTATCAT
>JAIXUZ010000009.1 GCA_027483285.1 Bacteroidota bacterium | reverse complement strand
TTTTTCATTTTTAGTTTTTCACTTTTAGTTTTCGCATACCTTTGCCTCAACTTTAATACAGGGGTGTCCGCCGTTTGGCGAACTGAGAGAGTCCCTTTGAACCTGATCAGGCTAGTACCTGCGATAGGGAGTATTAGGAAGCGCTTCCGCACACTCCGTGCGTGTTGTCCTTAGTCCGTGTACCACGGATGTTCCTGTATTAAGGCAAAAAATACAGGCTATCATGAAAAATCAATTCAAAATTCGGAATGCAAAATGCATAATTGTGCTTGCAATGGCTATTTCAAACTTTGCTATTGCGCAAACGCCGATGAGTAAAACAATCAGCGACTCGGTAATAGTTGCTGCGACGCGTACCGATGGTAAACAGGGTGTGGCGTATACCCAGGTAAGTAAAGAGGATTTAAAAAAGCAAAACCTGGGGCAGGATATTCCGGTGTTGCTAAACCTGACCCCATCGGTAGTGGTAAGTTCTGATGCGGGTAATGGCGTTGGCTATACAGGTATACGTATACGCGGCAGCGATGCTACCCGTATAAATGTTACCGTAAATGGTATACCAATGAACGATGCCGAAAGCCATGGTTTGTTTTGGGTTAACATGCCCGATCTTGCATCATCAGTAAACTCTATACAAATACAACGCGGAGCAGGCACATCTACCAATGGGGCAGGGGCTTTTGGTGCCAGTATTAACATACAAAGCAATGTGTTAAATGCCGAACCGTATGCGGAGGTTAACTCATCAGCAGGCTCATTCAACACATTTAAAAATACGGCAATGGTGGGCTCGGGGCTTGTTGGTGGCAAATTTACTTTTGATGCAAGGCTTTCTAAAATAACATCAGACGGGTTTGTAGACCGTGCCGCATCAGACTTAAAATCATTCTTTGTATCAGGAGGGTATTATGGCACCAAGACGATTATAAGGGCTAATGTGTTTTCGGGCAAAGAACGTACGTACCAATCGTGGTATGGCATACCCGAAGCAGCATTGGACACTAACCGCACCTATAATTTTTATACTTACGATAACCAAACCGACAACTACCAGCAAGACCATTACCAGCTTATTAGCTCGCACAGCATAAACAACAACTGGAACCTTAACCTGGCATTGCACTATACCCGAGGCAAAGGCTATTACGAGGAGTTTAGAGAGCAGGACGATTTTGTCAATTATGGGTTACCTAATTTTCAACTTTCGCAAGACACCATACCGCCTATAACTTTAAGCACAACAGACCTTGTGCGCCAACGCTGGTTAGATAACCATTTTTACGGGCTTACCTACTCTGTAAACTACAAAAGCTACAACCGCTTAAGCTTTATTTTAGGCGGGGGAGCAAACCAATACCGTGGAGCCCATTACGGCAATATTATATGGATGCAATATGCCGGCAGCATTCCTAAAGATTACCGCTATTATGATAACGATGCAGTTAAAACCGACATTAATGTGTATGGCAAAGCCAACTACGATTTTGGCGCGGGCATAAATGCCTTTGTTGATTTGCAATACCGCCATGTGGGTTACTCGTTTTTAGGGTATAACAACAACTTGCAAAACGTGCAGCAAGATATTAGCCTTAACTTTTTTAATCCTAAAGCAGGCATTAACGTAGAGCTGCCAAACGACCAACAGTTGTACCTATCGGTAAGCGTAGCGCACCGCGAACCCACGCGCGATGATTTTACCCAAAGCACACCTGCCAGCAGGCCTAAGGCAGAGCGGATGATAGATACCGAACTGGGTTATAAAAAGCATTGGAAAAACGCTATGGTTGGGGCAAACGGTTATTTTATGTATTACCAAAACCAGCTGGTATTAACAGGCAGAATTAATGATGTTGGCGCATATATACGTAGCAATATAGACCAAAGCTACCGGGCGGGCATAGAGCTGGAAGGGGCAGTAAACATTGGCAAAAAAGTGAAGCTTGCAGGTAACTTTACCTTTAGCCAAAACAAGGTGATAGACTTTGCCGAATATATTGACGATTATGACAATGGTGGTCAGGTGGTTAACCGTTACAAAAGCACCGATATATCGTTCTCACCTAACATGATTGCAGCTGCAACCATCAGCTACGAACCGGTTAAAAAGCTTGTCTTTAGCTTAATTAACAAGTATGTTAGCCGCCAGTATTTAGATAATACCAGCAAAAAAGCCCGCTCATTAAACCCTTACACCACGCAAGACTTACGCATTAATTACAACTTTAGTGCGGGGTCAGCAAAAGACATTTCGCTAATATTATCAGTAAACAACCTGCTGAATGCTAAATATGAGCCTAATGGCTACACTTTTAGCTACCTATATGGCGGGCAGCAAACAACAGAAAATTACTATTACCCGCAAGCGGGGATTAACATAATGGGTGGAGTGGGCGTGAGATTTTAGGTGCTTAACCCAATAAATAGAGGTGGGAGAGGAGTTAGTTATACGCATAATGTGTTGGCAAAAACTTTGATTATATTGCCACAGCATTAACTAATACCTATGGAGATACACCGTTTTTTATACAAAAGTGATAAGGCAGGGCATATAAATTTTATAGCTTATATATTGGCTTTTATTGCCCTTGTGGCGGGTATTGAAAGTATTATAACAGCCATACTGCTGGTATTAGTAGCTGCTGTACTGTATTTCTTTCAACGGGGTATAGAGCTTGATTTACGCAATGGTACGTACCGTTTTATTATAGCTTTTGGTCCTGTGCGCATTGGTAGTTGGGATAAGCTTCCGACATTGAAAACGATATCGGTATTTAGCACCAATAAAGTTTCTACACTTACCAGCAGGGCGAATAATGAATCGGAATTTAAAAACAGGGTGGTACAGGTAAACCTGATAACCGAGCGCAACCAAAAGATAAAAATACTGGAGGTGGAAAGCAAAGAACCCGCATTTTTACTGGCAAAAGCCGTTGCACGCAAGCTTGATGTGAACGTTTGGGATGCTACAGAACGCGAAGGCAACTGGGTAGAATTATAAGTATTGAGCAGGCTACTAAACAAGAATTATCCTATAAAACTGACCTATGTTCTATTTTTTGTAGCTTTTAGATGCGTACATTTGTATATACAGTAAATAGATAAAGATGAAGTATATTATATTTTCGTTGCTAGCAATTGCAGCAGCAGCACTAAGCGGTTGCAGGTATGACAAAGCGGATGAACTATACGTGGCCACACCATGCGACACTACGGTTTCAATCACATTTTCAGCATACGTTACGGGTGTTGTAAACGATAATTGCATTAGCTGCCACAGCACTGCCAATAATGTCAGCCTTGGCGGCAGCATAAACCTGGAAGGTTATGATAACCTGATAAACTACGTTAATGACGGGCTTAACGGCGGCAGCTTTATGGGAGCTATAACCCACAACTCTAACTATTTAGCTATGCCACAAAATGAAGCCAAGTTGGATGACTGTACCATTTTAAAATTGCAAAAGTGGGTTAACAACGGCGCACAGAACAACTAAGACGATGAAGAAGATTTTATTATTGCTATTTACGGGCATTGCCAGTGTTGCTTTTGCCCAACCACCCGCTGATACAACCCAAAAGGCTGTTGATTTTGACTCGTTGTTAAACATGGTTGAAGATAACCAGCCAAAGGAAAAGCCACTGGTTACAGCTACTTTTAAATCGTCGAGAATAATAAACGGGCACTCTGTTGAGTTGGCAAAACCAAAGCATTTAGAGTTCCGCCTTTCTCATCGCTTTAGCAGCGTACGCGATGGGTTAGACGGCTTTTTTGGCCTTGATAATGCCAGTACCCGCATAGGACTTGAGTATGGCATAAACGACTTTATGATGGTTGGCCTGGGTCGCAGTGGCGCCTATAGCAAATCGGTAGATGCATTTTACAAAGCCAAGGTATTGCGCCAACGCGAAGGCGGTATGCCTATAACGCTTACCTTGTTTGGATCGGCAGTGATAAGCACCATAAAAAACAATATCCCTAACTACCGTTTCGACTCGAGGCTAACCTATACCGTGCAGGCTATAATTGCATCAAAAATAAGCGAGAAGCTATCATTGCAACTATCGCCAACGTTGGTACACCGCAACCTGGTGCCCACTGCTGTTTACCCTAACGATTTAATTGCTATTGGTGTTGGGGGCCGCTTAAAACTATCGCGCAGGATATCATTAAACGCTGAGTATTTTTACCGTGTATTATCATCAGACTACCGCAAGGTTGACCCTTACCACAACTCACTATCAATAGGTTTTGATTTTGATACCGGCGGCCATATTTTCTCGCTGCACTTTACCAACTCTCGCCCGCAGATAGAGCCCGGCTTTATTGGCGAAACCAGCTACGACTGGCTTAAGGGCGACTTTAGTTTTGGCTTTAACA
>JAIXUZ010000238.1 GCA_027483285.1 Bacteroidota bacterium | reverse complement strand
CGTTGTTGAATAACAAAATATTTACGTCAAGGTTACGGCGTAGCAAATGTATCAGGTGGTTGCCACCAATCGACATGGAATCACCATCGCCGGTAATAATCCATACACTTAGCTCGGGGCGGGTAGCTTTTAACCCGCTGGCAACAGCCGTAGCCCTGCCATGGATGCTATGCATACCATACGTTTCCATATAATAAGGAAAGCGCGATGAGCAACCAATGCCCGAGATAAATACTATCTCTTCCCTGCTCAACCCAAGGGTTGGCAATACGGTTTGTACTTGTTTTAGTATTGAGTAATCGCCACAGCCGGGGCACCAACGCACATCCTGGTCAGTTTCAAAACTTTTCGCTGTAAGCGTTTCTGTATTTGCAATTTCTTCGCTCATGTTCTTATGAGTTAAAATTCTTTTTTAATGCGTTCTTTCAATTCACCAATAGAGAATGGGCTTCCCTGTACTTTATTGTACCCTACGGCAGGCACAAGGTACTTATCGCGCAACAGGCTTACCAATTGCCCACGGTTAATCTCAGGCACAATCACCTTGTCAAACCCTTTCAACAACTCGCCTAAGTTTTTAGGGAACGGGTTAATGTATTTTACATGGATATGCGAAACATCTACTCCTTCTTCCCTAAGCTCTTTCACAGCAGCTTTGATAGAACCATACGTTCCACCCCAGCCTACCACGGCTACTTTGCCGGTGGTATTGCCATTATCAACTTCCTGCAACGGAATATAATCAGCTATCCTTTCAATCTTCTCCGCGCGTAAACGCACCATCAACTCGTGGTTTTCCGGATCGTACGATATGTTACCTGTCTCATTCTCTTTCTCCAATCCACCCACACGGTGTTCTAGGCCTTTAACACCCGGAACGCCCCATTTACGGGCCAGCTTTTCGTTACGTTTATAAGGCAGGTATTTACCGTTTACCTTATCAGCTTCCGTAGCAAACACAGGCTTAATCTCAGCCAATGCTTCTGCCTTAGGGAACTTCCACGGCTCTGTGCCATTGGCTATATAGCCGTCAGACAGCATAAATACCGGGGTCATATGTTCCACCGCAATACGGCAGGCTTCAAAAGTAGTATCAAAACAATCGATGGGCGAGTATGCAGCTACAATAGCCACAGGTGCTTCGCCATTACGTCCGTACATAGCCTGGAACAAGTCGGCCTGCTCTGTTTTAGTTGGTAAGCCTGTTGAAGGGCCACCACGCTGCACGTTGATTATTACCAACGGAAGCTCCAGCATCAAAGCCAAACCAATAGCCTCGCCTTTTAACGCAATACCTGGACCTGATGATGCCGTAACACCTAACGAGCCGCCAAACGATGCGCCAATGGCCGAGCAAATACCAGCAATCTCATCTTCGGCCTGGAAAGTACGTACACCAAAGTTTTTATGTTTTGATAGTTCGTGCAATACATCTGATGCCGGAGTTATAGGGTACGTACCATAAAACAATGGTAAACCCGATTTTTTAGACGCCGCAATTAAACCCAACGCTACAGCCTGGTTACCATTCATGCTGCGGTAAATGCCGGGTTCTATCTGGGCTGCCTTTACCGTGTAGCGGGTAGTAAACTCCTCGCTGGTATCGCCAAAGTGGTAGCCAGCTTGCAAGGTTTTAACGTTAGCCTCAACAATATCAGGTTTCTTGGCAAACTTCTGCTTTATAAACTCAATCGTTATATCCAGTGGGCGGTTGTACAACCAGTACAAAAAGCCCAGTACAAACATATTCTTGGTACGGTCAATCTCTTTGGTACCCAAGCCCGAACCTGTTAAGGTGTTACGGGTAATTTTGGTAACATCAAGCTTAACTACCTTATACCCTTCTAAAGAGCCATCTTCTAAAGGATTTACCCCCTCAGGGTATTTGGCAAGGCGTAAATTCTTAGGGTCAAAACCATCGGTATTGGCAATAATAATACCGCCCTTTTTAAGCACCTTAAGGTTAGCTTTTAGCGCGGCAGAGTTCATTACCACCAACACATCGCACATATCGCCAGGGGTAAAAATCTCAATACTGCCAAAATTTAACTGAAAACCCGAAACACCCGCCAGCGTGCCTTGCGGGGCGCGTATCTCTGCGGGAAAGTTGGGGAATGTACTAATATCATTACCATACAGTGCGGCTGTATCGGTAAACTGGCTACCCGTAAGCTGCATACCATCGCCGGAATCTCCCGCAAATAGTATGGTAACCTGGGTACTTATCTGTTCTGTTTTCTCTGCCATTTCGGGTTATAAATTACCGTGATGTAACAAGTGATTTGATATATTGTGCAAAGGTACTAAGATTGTTAGGTAAAAAGTAGTTAAAAACTATCAACTTACATAACCCTTTATTAACTATTTGCGTTCTAAATTGCTCCATCTATTGCTACCCTATGACGTTTACTAAATTCTTCACTTCTATACTCCTTATACTGCTTGGCTTTAGCATTGCCAGTGGGCAAAACCCGGCACAGGTGCGTAAGCTTAAAAAAGAACTGGCTAAAATTACGGGTAGCAAAGAGTTTAAAACGGCAACCATTGGCTTTTGTTTGATGGATGTAGAAACGGGCAAAATCCTGGCGGAAGAAAACTCCGAAAAATCCCTTATCCCCGCCTCTACCATAAAGCTGATAACCACCGGCGCAGGCTTAGCTTTATTAGGCGATACGTTTAGGTTTAAGACGGAGTTTAGGTATGAAGGTGGAATAAAGAATAATGTTTTAACCGGTAATATAGTTGTAAAGGGTACAGGCGACCCTACTTTAGGTTCTACACGATGGGATGCTACAAATATTGATTCTATAAGCGAAGAAATTTACAGAAGGGCAAATTCTAATGGCATAAAAGAAATATCAGGAGGAATACGTACACGTGGATGGACGCTACAAAAGAATGCTTACCTAGGCAACGATTTACCTCCCGGTTATAATATTGAAGATATTTATTATCCATACGGTGCAATGCCCACTGAGGTTAATATTTTTGACAATGTGGTAAATGAACATACAAGGGTTTATCAAATACCTAATTACGACACTTCAAACAGATGGTATTATACTTTTGATGTAGAAGACGATTTAGATAAGAATGCCCAAATAAATTCAAGGTTTCCTTACAGGCAAATAGATAGCTTATCTTATTTGGAATATGGCGATAAAGCTTCAGACTTTTCTACCAATAATATTCTTAGTCTTTTTATAAAATATTCTCTAAAAAATAAGGGTATTAAAATGGGTAAAGACCTACAATATTTTGATGAGCCTTCTTTTGTTTCAAACTCATTACTGGTATATCACTATTCTCCTAATTTATTAGACATCACAACCAAGACAAATAACAGCAGCATAAACTTGTATGCTGAATCGATACTACGTGCAATAGGTGTTCAGAAATATGGTAAGTCTACACTTGATACTTCTATCTCTATTACACGTCAATTCTGGAAAAAAGAAGTAGGTGACCTTAAAGGACTACGCATGACAGATGGTAGTGGTTTATCCCGTTCTAACTTATGCACTCCCCTGCTCTTTTGTAAAATGCTAACGGCTTATACTAAGAGGGATAATTTTAACTCGTTTTATAGCACCCTGCCTATTGCGGGTAAAGACGGCACGGTGAAAAACTTTGCAAAAGGTACCGCTGCCGATGGTAATGCGCATATAAAGTCGGGCAGTATGAGCCGTGTAAAATGCTATGCCGGTTATGTAACAGGTAAAAACGGTAAGCTTTATGCCGTATCTGTAATGTTCAACAACTTTGAACCCGATGCTACGGTAACTGCCGCCTGCGCTAACCTGATTGGCAAAGTAGCTGAGCT
>JAIXUZ010000015.1 GCA_027483285.1 Bacteroidota bacterium | reverse complement strand
TACCTGGTTATAGCGCAGGGTTATTTGTTTCCCCTCGTTGCCTTGCAGGTAGTCTGTAATAGACTGGGCATTTTTTGTTTTTTTAATGGTATCCTGCCTTACATCTATTTGCTGGATTTTAGAGTCTTTGCCTGAGGCAATCCAGTAAGTACCCAACAGGGCTGTAGAAGGAACATCAACATACGTAATACGGTCGTTAATTTTCATATTGCCTTCTTTTTTTTGAAAGAAGGTTCCATTTTTAAATACCGATACTTTACTTGTTTTCATTTGGGCATTGGCTGCCAGGGCGGCAACCATTAGGCCTGATATTATTATTATGCGTTTCATGCTATTTATTTCTATTTAAGGTAATTATGCTGTTTGTTGTGTTATTGCATAAAAAATTATGGAGCAATGTAAACTTCGTATTCGTAAACAATAGTTTTCTTTTCGCCGGGTTTAAGGTCAATGTCCCATTTGATAAGTGATATAGGATTAATATCTAAAAACCTGCCGGGCTTAACAACGGTGCCGCCATCGGTTTTGGTAACCTCACCACGCAGAGCCTTTTTTAGTGTCAATGTAATAGTTTTATCCAGCGAGTTTACAATGTCAACAGTGCCTTTCAGCATTACCTTATCATAGGTCTTTTTGTTGAATTTGCGGGCTTTTTCGTCTTTGCCAATTTCGTTCTCTTTGCTTTTTACTGATACATCAATGGCTTTAGACAGCTTTATAGAGACATCTTCATTAATTGGGGTGTAGGTAATTTTATCCTGGGCAATAGGGTCTTCGTTTTCATTAACAACAAATACTGATGCCTCTGTTAATGGTGCAGCAGTTTTGTTGGTTAGTTTAAGCGAATGGAATACATCAACAGTTTTAGCCTCATCATTTAATATTGCTTTGTTATAAGCGTAGTTTGTTATATCGCCAATGGCAGCTTCGTAAACATGCTTGTAAGCTATTGTGCTTTGCGATATAGGCAATACCGTTTTGGTATTTTTTGGTAGCGATACTTTCCCCGCTTTGTAGTAATAAAGGTCGGCAGATTTTTTGCCTTCTGATGAATAGTCTTTATCTACGGTAATGTCTAGGGCTAACTCGTTATTAGAACTAATTATAGTATTGCTAATAGGTTCATTGCCGATGTTTATTTTATACGTGCCTGTAGAAACTTTTGCCCCATCAATATAATAATAGTCGGCGCGGCCGGGGCCTGCTCCAGAGCCATAGCCACCTCCTTGCCCTTTAGCCATTGAGCCATTTACTGTTGTAGCTGCTATAGTATAATCACGGGTAAAAGCCCTACGAAAGCGGCTGCTTTTGAAATTAGCTCCACGGTAGTCTAGCTCTTCATCGCTATCGCCTTCATAGTCCCAGTTGTAGCTAAGTGATGGAGGCGGAGGGGCAAAAAAATGTGAAACAGGGTCGGTAGCTGTACCAAAGAATAATTGTGGTGAGCCTACAACTAAGTCTAAATCAATTTTGTCATAGCTAACTTCTGTGCCGTTTTCAACAGTGGCTTTCATAATTAATCGGGCATCTTTATCATTCTCCAGCTTAATGAAATACGATGGTTGCCATTGTAAGCCCGTTTGCATGCTTACCTGGTTAAACGGTGCTTCAGCAACGGTTTTATCAAGGTAGATGTTGGCACGGCGGATTAGGGTATCGTCTTTAAAGGTATCATTAGCATTAGCATCTAAATCAATATCGTTTAGGTTATCAGCATTGATTAGGATGACTTTGCCATCGGTAGTTTTTAGCTTTATTAAACCCGATTGTTTGTTGAACGAAATCAATGTGCCCGATAATGTACGTAGGGTAGGGTTGGGGCTTGCAATAAGGTTTTGTATAAATCGCAGGGTAACGGTTTTGCCTTCATTTCCCGCCAAAAAATCATCGAGGTATTGGGCGTTTTTTACCTTCTTAACTGTATCAACCCCTACATCTATTTGTTTTATTTTAATGTCGGAATTGCCAGCGAGCCAAAAGGTGCCTTGGAGTATAGAGCCGGGCAAATCGACATGGGCGGTGTTGTGGTCGAATTTAAGCTTGCCTTCCTTCTGTTCGAAGAAGGTGCCGTTGCTGAATACTGAAAGTTTAGTAGGCTGCAATTGTGCAAACGCCCCCATGCTTAGCAGTATTGCTATTGCCAATAACGTAGTTTTTTTCATAGTCATATAAGGCAGATGAAGGCCTGCCTGAAATTCCATAACGAATGTACGCTGTTATTCGTATATCTCGTTTGCCGAATTATCCTGTGGAGGGAAGACCGGATGGTATAAGCTTTCGCCACCATCAACCCGCATAGTTATACCCGTAACAAACGCAGCGCCGTTTGTTAGTAGAAAAATAATTGAAGATGCAATCTCAGCCTCGGTACCCAAACGGTAGGTTTGGTTATTTTTTGCATAGCCTAGTATAAATTCTTTGTACGATGGGTCGTAGCTGTCTAACCCGCTGGAATTGATAGTGCCCGGGGCAACGGCATTTACACGCACTCCGTAACGGCCCCATTCGTTAGCCAGGCTTTTGGTAATATTTTCAACCCCTGCGCGTGCTGCACCGGTATGGCTCATCATTGGGAAACCATTGAACATATTGGCAATTACATTGACAATAGCGCCGCCGTGTTTTACCATGTAGCGGTTAAACACTTCCTGGCTCATAAAAAAGGTACCGGTAAGGTTGGTTTCAATAACAGCCATCCAGCCTTTTTTGCTAATCATTTCGGCAGGGGAAGGGAATTGCCCACCTCCGTTGTTTATTAGGTAGTCTATTTTACCATAAGCATCCAGCACCGTTGTAATGCAGGCTTTGATACTTTCTTCTTCGCGTATGTTACATTCAACAGCCAATGCCTTGCCACCTTCAGCTTCTATTTGTATTACGGCTGCATCAAGCTTTTCTTTTTTGCGGCTGGCCAGTACTACGGTGCAACCCAGTTGGGCTAGTTCGCGGGCGGTACGCAAGCCAATGCCTGTGCCGCCACCGGTAATGATTGCTACTTTGCCTTGGAATAAATCGGGTTTAAAGATGGTGTTTAACATAGTTGTTGGTTGCCAGTTGTCGGTTGCCAGTGTTAACAACCGATTAATTCATTATTTAAATATTATTCTTCTTTGCCTCCTTTGGCGCCGATAAACTGGTGCTCGGGTTCTTTAAATAGTACGTTGAAGGTAGTTAGCGAGCCGTAGCAACGGGTAATGTATTGCTGCATGCCTACTTTTTCTTCGTCGGTTAGCTTGGTGTTTGAGTTTATATTTTGTTCTAACACCCGCAGGCGGTCGCGGAGCATTACAATTTTATGGAAGAAGGTATCGATGGGAATTTCTTTTGGTTTAAGGCTGTCGCTACCGGGTTTTAATATCATAGTGCCACCCACCCATTTATCACCTAACGGAACGGTTTGTTGTACATCGCTATACTTTTCAATAACCTTGATAAAGGCTTTTTCTATCTCAGAAACGGTATAGGTTTCTTTTTCTTCAATAACATCATCTTCATCATCCAGAATTAATAATACATCAGATGCTGTGCGGCGCGATAAGTCTAGCTCGCCGCGGGTTTTGAAGTTGATTTTGATGATAGAGGCTTCTACACCGGTTATAGTGCCTTCGCCGTATAGGTCGTGTTTTACGCGTGTGCCTTTTATAAAATCCATAGTGTTAATAGTATTGATGGGCTAAAATAAAAAAGCCGAAGCATATAACTTCGGCTTTTTACTATTAAATATTATATATTTATGAAATAATGGCTTTAGCTGGTCGGCCTACTTTGCCTGTACCGGTAGTAGCTTTGTATTTGCGGGGACGGCCACGTTTTTTAGGACGGCCAGGGCCACGTTTTGGTTTTTCAACCATTGCCAAAAGCTCTTCGTAAGTATACGCTTTCTCCGGACGGCCTCGGCCACGCTGCGGTTTTTCGTATTTCTTAAGGGCTTTTTTAATGGCTTTAACATAGTCAAGCTCTTCCCAAGGGAACAATTTAACTTTGATTTTTTTGATAGTGCCAGAACCGTCTTTAAACGTTTTAGTAACGGTTTGCGGTGTACGGCCCATGTGTCCGTAAGCGGCAGTTTCTGTATAGATAGGGGTACGTAGTGCAAAACGTTTTTCGATAGCGTAAGGACGCATATCAAATACTTTAGAAAGTACTTGGGCCAACTCACCATCTGTAATATGTAGTTTGCAAGTGCCGTAAGTGTTTACAAACAAGCCAACAGGCTCTGCTACACCAATAGCATAAGCTACTTGTACAAGGGCTTCGTCGCAAACACCAGAAGCAACAAGGTTTTTAGCCATATGGCGCGCAGCGTAAGCTGCAGAACGGTCTACTTTTGAAGGGTCTTTACCAGAGAAAGCACCACCACCGTGAGCGCCGCGGCCACCGTAAGTATCAACAATAATTTTACGTCCTGTTAAGCCAGTATCGCCATGTGGCCCACCAATTACAAATTTGCCGGTTGGGTTAACGTGCAGTTTGTAACGAGTATCAAATAATACTTTAACACGCTCAGGAACTTGTTTTAGTATACGTGGGATAAGTATTTCCTGAACGTCTTTTTTAATCTGAGCCAACATTTCAGGCTCTTTAGCAAAGTCATCGTGTTGGGTAGAAAGTACCAACGCATTGATGCGTTTTGGTTGGTTATCATCACCATATTCAATAGTAACCTGAGATTTAGCATCGGGGCGCAGGTAAGTCATTACTTTGCCTTCGCGGCGGATAACAGCCAGTTCGCGTAGCATTAAATGGGCCAGTTCTAAAGGCAACGGCATATAGGTATCAGTTTCGCGGCAAGCGTAACCAAACATCATACCCTGGTCGCCGGCGCCCTGGTCTTCTTTCTTTTTACGTTCAACGCCCTGGTTAATGTCAGCGCTTTGTTCGTGTATAGCAGAAAATATACCGCATGAGTTAGCCTCAAACATATATTCACTTTTAGTGTATCCAATTTTACGTATTACCTCACGGGTAATTTCCTGAACATCTAGATAAGTCCTAGACTTAACTTCGCCTGCTAATACTACCTGACCAGTGGTAACAAGGGTTTCGCAAGCTACTTTTGAATT